>SKPY01000073.1 GCA_007119305.1 Nitriliruptorales bacterium | reverse complement strand
TCCACACACCCCGCTGGGCGTCGGTGCGGGCGTACACCCCGGCGATCACCCCGCACGGCGCGAAGGTGGACAGCTGGTTCTCCCGCAGCGGGTTGGCCATGCGGACCCGCGGGAAGTAGAGGTGACGTTGTTGTCCCGGATGTCCAGGACGCCCTGCGCTGCCGTCGGCGGCGCCGACGGATCGGCGCCTTGGCGGGTCGTCGCCGCGGCGTACTGCGTGCCCGCCGCTCCGGTGCGGTTGATCGCGGCGACGACGTTGCTGCGCGTGGCCTCGACCGTGCGATCGATGCGGATGTGCCCGTCGGTGTCGGTGAGGCCCTCGCCCTCGTCCACCTCCTCGAAGGTGTAGGTCTTCGGGCCGATCGTCATCGTGTCGCCGTCGCTGGGGTTCAACGCCAGCGTCAGCTTGCCCTGGGCCTCGATCACCCAGGCGGGCAGCGTGCGGAAGGCCACACCGTCCGCTGCGGCGCCCTCGTCCTGCTGCGGCTCGGACGGTCGGCGGTAGCAGCGCACGACGATCGCGTCGGTGCCGCCGTTGGCGAAGAAGTGCTACAGGGAACAGGAGACCGCGACCGCCCCAGTGGGCACGCCAGCGGCCACGATAGTCCCGGCGCGTCACCGCGCTGCCACGGCACCGTAACGACGCCGTCACGGCGGCGGGGCGGCACCGGCGACGCAGCGCGCCCGCTCCGGAGCGCCTTGAACCGCCTGCGTGGCAGCGGCGAGCCGCAGCGGGCGATGATCGTCTCGGCGCCGAGGCTCGCGTCCAGCTCGGCGATCTCTGCCGTGGCCCGGCTGTCGATGCCGTAGAGGATCGCGGGGACGCAGCGGGCCGCCCTCGTCGGCCGGCAGGAGGCAGGGACCGATGCCGCTCACGGCCAGCGAGGCGATCGGGGCGTCCGCATCGGCGGTGAGCCGACCGACCACAGCGGAGAAGTCGCTCCACCACACCCCTTCCGGGTCATGCTCGAACCGGCCGGGGTGGGGAGAGGACACGCCGTGGCCGACCTGGGCCCGAGCGACGATGCTCCCGTCCGGCCGCACGAGCACGCCCTTGGTGCTCGACGTGCCGCTGTCGATGCCGAGCAGCAGGCTCATGGGGCGCGACCCTACAGCAGCGATGCGCCGTCTGGGCGGGCGCCGCACACGTGCACGCGCAGCCCCAGGTCTGCGGCGAGGGCGGCCTTCACGGCCAGCGCGCGGTCCGCGCCCACCGCGTCGTGGCCGTACGCGACCTGGATGTGATTCGAGCGGTGGCGACCCATGAACTGGTCACGGGTGACGCCGTGGAGCACGGCGTGCATGATCGGCCACTCGGGCGTCGTCTCCGCCCAGCGCCGCTCGGTCTCCGCCCGCGGCAGCTCGACCACGGTCGCGCGGCCGATGTCCATGTGCAGCTCGCCGTTCTCCACGAACACGCGCGACCACACGATCTCCCCCGGATGGGCGATGCCGCGCACCGACCCGCCGCCCAGCCGGAAGTACAGCGCCGGCTGACGCAGCGATTCCGTGCCCGCATACCCGTCGACGTGGTGCGCCGCAGGGGCGGGCCCGGAGATCTCGAACACCCAGACGAAGTCGTCGACGGTCCCGCTCGCGTCGCGGTCGCCCCAGCGCACGTCGTGCAGGGTCGTCTCGATCGGCTGGCCGAGCGCGCCGTGGACCCGGTTCGTGAGCAGTGCGTCGAGGCCGGCGCCCTCGTCGACCTCGTTGTAGTGCACGATCGGCTCGCCCTTGGCGATGACGCTACCGTCCTCCCGGCGCACCGGCGGGCGGTCGCTGTTGTTGAGCAGTCCCTCGGCGAGGTCCGACGCCGGCAGGACGTCGGCGAGCCCCAGCTGGTACTGGATGCCGATGAGGTCGCAGCCGTACCGGTCGGCCATGCGCGCCGCCGCCGCGTACATCCGCAGCTGCAGCAGCACCTGACGCTCGGTGAGCTCGGTTTCCTCGTCCTGGCCGAAGTGGAAACGCATCCCCCGATCGGTGAGCCACCCCAGTGCCTCGCGCGCCTCTTCCTCGCTCGCGCGCATCGTCTGGGCATACAGCGCCGACTGCGACAGCCGCTCCTTGAAGACCCCCAGCGGGAACAGCAGCTCATCGGGGATGATCGCGTTGTACATCCCCATGCAGCCCTCGTCGAACACCCCCATGATCGCGCCACGGTCCCGCAGCCCGGCGGCGAGCTCCTCGGCCAGCTCCCGGGCCCCCCGCTCGACACGCGAGGCGTCGAACGAGGCCACATGGGAGTCGTCGTGCACGATCCGCCCGCCCTCCAGCCACGTCCGCAAGTGCCCCAGGAACCAGTCGTCATCGAAGTTCTTGCTCCACAGCGTGTCGTACGCCCGCCCCGCCTTCAGCAACGAAGCGTTCAAGTTGAGCAGCCCCACGAGCCCCGGCCACTGGCCCTCCCAGTTCGCCACGGTCAGGATCGGCCCCTCGTGGCGCAACAACCCCCCGAGCACCTGCTGGCTGAACTGCCACACCCCCTCCGCGACCACCAGCGGCGCGGCCCGATCGACCCCGGCGAGCACCGCGAGGCCCTCCGCCTGGCTGGCGATGAACCCGTGCCCCCGCTGCGCATCGTAGGGGTGTGCGCGCACGAGCTCCCGGCCCTGCATCGTGAAGGCCTTGGTGAGCTTGTCCTCGAACGCCGCCTGCGCGTCCCAGCACACACGGTTCGCGGACTCACGATGATCCCCGTTGGCGATCATCATCACGGACGACTCGGACATCGGGACTCCTTCTTGTCGAATGCTCTCCATGGTTCGACCGCGCGCCGTACGGCACGCAAGGTCAGGGACTCTGCCAGGTGTCGGTCTCGGCCGACCGCATGAGGGCGTCGAGCACCCGCATGTTCTGCACCGAGTCCTCGAGCGGCACGGGCTGCGGCGACCCGTCGAGGATCGCGGACGCGAACGCGTCGGCGGCGACCGTGTACTGGTCGCAGGTGGCGATGTCCAGCAGCTCCGCTTCGGCGCCCGGGTCGTGCTCGCGGTAGAGAAACAAGCGGCAGGGCCGGTCGGGCGGCGCGTTGAACGGGATCTCGACCTCCAGCCGACCGGTCGTTCCGACGAAGGTCATGCGCTGGTAGGGGAAGAGCTGGGTGGAGTACGTGAAGCTCGCCTGAACGCCGGGGAAGTCGAGCAGCGCGCTGCCCAGCCGGTCGATGCCCAAGACCGGGTCACGCTCGATGACGGCGACCACGCGGCGCGGCTCCGCCCCGACGACAAAACGTGAGGTCGTGACCGGGTAGCAGCCGATGTCGAGGAGTCCGCCACCGCCGATGTCGGCCTGGTTGCGGATGTTGCCGGGGTCGGTGTTGTAGTAGCTGAAGAAGCCCTGGATCGCGTGGAGCTCGCCGAGGTCACCGCTGCTCACGAGCTCGCGGGTCCGCGTCCATTGCGGGTGCGTGCGCACCATGAAGGCCTCCTGGATGCGGACGCCGGTCCGGTTGCGCACGCCGAGCAGCGTCTCGGCCTCGGCTGCCGTCAACGCGATGGGCTTCTCGCACAGCACGTGCTTGGCTGCCTCCGCGGCGCGCACGGTCCAGGGCACATGGAGATGGTTCGGCAGCGGGTTGTAGACGGCGTCGATCTCGGGATCGGCGAGCAGCTCCTCGTAGCTGCCGTAGGCCCGTTCGATGCCGAGCGCGCGGGCGGCATCCTGAGCACGCGCGAGATCGCGTGAGGCGATCGCCGTCACATGGCAGTGCTGCGACTGCTGCATCGCCGGGATGACGAGGCGGGTGCCGATGTTCGCAGTGCTGAGCACGCCCCACGAGATGTTCTGCGTCACGTGCGACCCTCCTGGAGGACCGACAACGCGGTGGCGCAGAGGCCGGGCCTCCGCGCCACCCCGTGTTGAGGGCTACTCGTAGAGGACCGCCTGGATCTCCTCGTCGTCGATGTTGCTCTGGTCGTACCAGAAGAACCCGGTGTCGATGGTCTCGGGCAGATCCTCGCCGTTCAGAGCCCCGACCGCGGCCTTCACGGTTTCGTAGCCGATCCCGATCGGGTTCTGGGTGATGGCGCCCGCCATCATGCCCTCGCGGATGGCGTCGATCTGCGCCTGCCCGGAGTCGAAGCCGATGACGACGATGTCGCCGGCCCGCCCGAGCTCGTTGACCGCGTTCACAACACCGATGGCCGAGCCCTCGTTCGCGCCGAACATGCCGACGAGATCGGGGTTACCCTGCATGATCGCCGTGGCGAGGTTCGTCGACTCGAGGTGGTCTCCGCCGCCGTACTGGATGGCGACGATCTCCATGTCGGGCGCGTTCTCCTCGATGTACTGGACGAAGCCATCGCGACGCTCGACGCCGGTGACGCTGGTCTGGTCGTGGACGATGAGCGCGATCTGGCCCTCGCCGCCGGTCAGCTCGACCATCTTCTCCGCGGCGTGGGCGGCCGCAGCCAGGTTGTCGGTCGCCGCGGTCGTGAGCGGCACGTCGCTGTCGACACCGGAGTCGAAGGCGATGACGGGGATGTCACGCGCCTCTGCGTCCTCCATGAGCGGCGCCGCTGCCTCGCTGTCGAGGGCGGCGAACCCGAGGGCGTCGGGATTGCGGTCCATGGCGGTCCGCAGCATGTCGATCTGCTGCGCCACCTCGGCCTCCGAGTCGGGACCCTCGAAGGTGATCTCCACATCGAACTCTTCGGCGGCCTCCTCCGCGCCCTGGTTGACCGCTTGCCAGAACTGGTGCTGGAAGCCCTTGGACACGAGGGCGATGTAGGGGCGGTCGCCGTCGCCGTTGCCGTCAACGGCGTCCCCCGCGGTATCGGTCGCGCCGTCGCCGCCACACGCGGCGAGCACGAGGGCTGCCACGAGCGCGGCGGCCATGACGAGGATTCTGCGGTTCATTCGACTACTCCAATCATGCTGTGCCTGCGAAGGACCTTGCGGGAATGTGTCGGAAGTGCTACCCCCCCTTGCCGCGACGAAGGATGTCGGTGTAGACCGCCACGAGGATGACGACCCCGACGACGACCGTCTGCCACTCCTGGGGGATCGACATGATCCTGAGGCCGTTGACCAGCACGCCCATGATCAGCGCGCCGATGAGCGTCCCGATGATGCTGCCCTTCCCGCCACGCAGCGAGGTCCCGCCGATGACGACCGCGGCGATGGCCTGCAGCTCATAGCCGAGCCCGAGCGCAGGCTGTGCCGAGTTCAGGCGTGCCGCGAGCACGACGCCGGCGATCCCCGTGAACGCGCCGGACAGCGTGTAGATGATGATCTTCCACTTGCGGACGTTGATCCCCGAGATGCTCGTCGCTTCCTCGTTGCTGCCGATCGCGAAGGTGTAGCGGCCGAGGATGGTCTTGCCCAGTAGCACCGCCGCGATGGCAGTGAGCGCGAACAGGATGAGGACGGCGTTCGGGAGCTGGAGGCCAGGTATCAGCGAGCCCCGGGAGATGTCAGTGAAGCCCGGTACTCCGGTGAAGTAGATGGGTGCCGTCCCCGAGATGACCAGCGCGAGGCCCTGAGCGATCAGCATCATGGCGAGGGTCGCGATGAACGGCGGGATCTTCAGGATGGAGACGTTGAAGCCGTTGACGAAGCCCATCAAGGCTCCGAAGAGGATGCCGCCCAGCACGCCGACCGCCAGAGGCAGGCCCCAGGTGACGAGAAGCATGGCAGTCACGACGGACGCCAGCGTCATGCCGGTGCCGAGCGACAGGTCGATGCCGCCGGTGATGATCACGAACGTGGTCCCGAGGGCGAGGATGCCGATGACCGCGGTTGACAGCAGGATTCCGGTGACGTTCGACCAGGTCAGGAAGTTCGGGTTGGCGATGGAGAAGAAGGCCATCAGCACGATCAGGCTGGCGAAGGCCAGGAACTGCTGAAGCTGCCGGCGCAACACACCACGTGAGGGTGCTGCCCGTTCCTTCGGCGCCGCCTCAGGCGCCTTGACCTGGGTCATGTCGCAATGCCTCCGTGTGCGCCTGCGCGTGTTGCGTAGTCCATGATGAGCTCCTGGTCCGCCTCGGAGTTGTCGAGGATGCCGGTGACCCGTCCCTCGCACATGACGACGATGCGGTGCGCCATACGAAGCACCTCAGGCAGCTCGGAGGAGATCATGATGATCGCCTTGCCCTGCTCGGCTAGCCCGTTGAGGAGCGCGTAGATCTCCTCCTTCGCTCCGACGTCGATCCCTCGGGTCGGCTCGTCGAAGATCAGGATGTCGCAGTCCTTCGCCAGCCACTTCGAGATGACGATCTTCTGCTGGTTCCCGCCCGAGAGGTTGTCCGTCCTCTGCCGTATCGAAGGCGTCTTGATGCTCAGTGAGTCCACGTACCGGGTCGACGTCTTGCGTCCCTGCTCGTCCCGCACGAGACCGACCACGTTGACGTAGTCGGTGAGCGATGAGATCAGGATGTTGAAGTTCACGTCCTGCTCGAGCATCAGGCCGTACCGCTTGCGGTCCTCGGAGAGGTAGCCAATGCCCAAGCGGGCAGCGTCGGCGGGGTTATGGATGTGGACGTGCTCGCCGTTCAGGTAGATCTCGCCGCTGTCGGCCTTGTCGGCCCCGCAGATCACCCGGGCGACCTCGGTACGGCCGGCCCCCATTAGACCTGCAAACCCGAGGATCTCGCCCTTCTTCAGTTCGAAGCTCACGTCCTTCAGCAAGCTCTTCGTCGATATCCCCTCCACCCGCAGCATGACCGGCCGAGTGCCGGTCGTGACCTCGGGACGGGTCTCCCCTTTGATCTCCCGACCAACCATCAAGGAGATGATTTCACGCAGGTCCGTCTCGGCGGTGTCGAGCGTGTCGATGTAGTGGCCATCCCGCAGCACCGTGATGCGGTCCGAGATCGCCTTGAGCTCCTCCATGCGGTGGGAGATGTAGAGGATCCCTGTGCTGCGCGCCTTGAGGTCGCGGATCATCCCGAACAGCGCCTCCGTCTCCGACTCGGTCAACGCAGCGGTCGGCTCGTCCATGATCAGCACGCGGGCGTTGAACGACAGCGCCTTGGCGATCTCGACGACCTGCTGCTGCGCGACGAGGAGGTTGGCGACCTTCGTCCGCGGGTCGAGCGAGATGCCGAGGCGCTCGAACAGGTCCTTCACGCGCCGGTTCAGGTCCTTGTTGTCGACGAACAGCCCGAACCACTTGCGCTTCTCGCGCCCGATGTAGATGTTCTCCGCGATCGTCAGGTCCGGCATGAGCGCCAGCTCCTGATGGATGATGCTGATGCCGAGGCTCTGCGCGGTCACGGGGCTGTCGATCTCGACCGGCTTGCCGTCCATGTAGATCGTGCCGGTGTCCTTCTCGTAGATGCCGGCGAGCACCTTCATGAGCGTGGACTTGCCCGCCCCGTTCTCGCCGACGACGGCGTGCACCTCACCGGCGTTAAGATCGAGCCCTACGTTCGACAAGGCCTGAACCCCAGGGAAGGCCTTGCTCATGCCTTCGATTCTGAGCAGCTGCTCGCTCACATCGGTTCGCTTCGTCGCGACGGCACCCTGGAGGGTGCGCAAGAACGCCGGCCCCCAAAGGCGAGAAATCGATTGCTGAGGTCACCGTACGGTCGGGCTAGGACCCTGTCAAGAGGCTGCTCCCCTTGGCATGAGACCGACCCGCAGGACGAGCGGGGCCGGACCTACCCCAATCGATAGAACCGGGCGGCAACCTCCGCAAGGACAGCGCGCTGCTCCGCCGCGGCCAGCAGGGCAACGAGCTCACTCGCGACCTCCCACACCCGCGCGTACGACGCCGCCAGCTCGCACACCGGCCAATCAGACCCGGCCATCACCCGACCCGGACCGAAGCTCTCGAGCACCACGTCGGCGTACGGCCGGAGATCCGACATCGTCCAGTGCTGCCAGTCCGCTTCGGTGACGAGGCCCGACAGCTTGCAGGCCACGTTGCCGTGCCCGGCCAGGCGCCGCAGGTCCGTGGCCCACGGCTCGAGCACGGCGCTGCGGATGGGCGGCTTGCCTGCATGGTCGAGCACGAACCGGCCCTCCGGCACGCGTTCGACGGCGCCCGCGGCGGCCGCGAGCTGCTGCGGGAAGACGAGGAGATCGTAGGACATCCCCGCTGCCGCCACGGCCTGCAGCCCGCGCAGGACGTCGGGCCGCAGCAGCCATCCCGGATCCTCCTCGTCCTGCACCTGGTGCCGGATGCCGACGAGGAGCTCGCCACCAGGGCTCGCGCGCAGCTCGGCCAGCGTCCGCTCGACGTCGGGGTCAGTGAGGTCGACCCACCCCACCACGCCGGCGATCAGCCCCCGCGACGCGTGCGCGACTGTGAGGAACTGCCTCGTCTCCGACAGGTCGGAGACGGTCTGGACGAGGACGGTGCGGTGCACACCGGCTGCGTCCGCGTGCCCGCGCAGGTCGTCCAAGACGTAGGGACGCCGGATCGGCGCGAGCGCGGCATCCTCGAGCCACGGATAGGAACGCTCGGCCGGATTCCACAGGTGATGGTGGGCGTCGATGATGCTCATGGCACCTCCTCGGGCAGCGGCGCCGAGGGGACCACGAGTCCCGCCGCGTGCAGATCGTCCCACAGCGCCTGCGGGATCCGGCTCCCAAAGGCCGCGGCGTTGGCGCGCATCTCGGCGCCGTCGCGCGCACCGATGACCACGCTCGCCACGGCCGGATGGCCTAGCGGGAAGCGCATCGCAGCGGCAGGCAGCGAGGTGCCGTGCCGCTCGCACAGCGAGGCAATCCGCTGCGCCTTCTGGAGCACCGTCGGCGACGCGTTCGCGTAGTTGTACTTCGCGCCCGGCCCGGGGTGGGCGCTCGCGAGGATACCGGTGTTGAACACGCCTGCCGCCACGACGGCGATGCCACGCTCGAGCGCCGCGGGCAGCAGGTCGTCCAGCGCGCCCTGCTCGAGCAACGTGTAGCGGCCCGCGACCATCACGACGTCCATGTCGGTCTCCCGCACGAAGAGGGTCAGCATGGCGGACTGGTTCATGCCTGCACCGATGGCTCGGACGACTCCCTCGGCCCGCAGCTGCGCGAGGGCAGGGAAGCCCTCGCCCACCGCCTCCGGCCAGTGGTCATCAGGGTC
>SKPY01000161.1 GCA_007119305.1 Nitriliruptorales bacterium | reverse complement strand
GGGCTGGGTGGTGGTGGGCTGCCCGAGGATGCGCCGCGGGCGCGGTATCTGTCCGCGGGCCAGGCGCGGGGCCCGCGGGGCCAGGGGGTGCGAGCCCGGGCTGCGGCGTGCTCAGCCGCCGCCCGAGCCGTCCCAGTCCGGGCCGACCAGCACGTGGAGATCGGTGGCCTCGTTCAGCCCCTGGTTGGCCTCGACCACGGCGACGCGTGCGTCGCGGGCGCGCAGGGCTCTGGCCTCGTCCTCGTTGCCCTGGCTGAACCACACCGTCGTGCGGGTCACGTCGACCCGGGCCGAGGTCACGAAGACGACGTCGTAGCCGAGCTCGTCGCGCAGGTGCGCGGCCGCGGCCTCGGTGGCGGCCTGACCCCCGCCCGCTTCCAGCACCTGGACGGTCGTCGCCGACGGCTCGCGGGCCGCGGCGATGAGCTCCTCGGCATCCTCGGTCGGTGTCGGCGTGGGCGTGGGGGTCGGCTCCTCGGGCGGGGGGCTGGGGTCGGGCGTGGGGGTTGGCGCGGGCTGCGGTGCGGGCTCGGGTGTCGCGACCCCGCCGCCGTCGATCGTGAAGCCGGTCGACGCCTCGGGGTTGAGGGCCCACAGGAGACCGCCGACCAGGGTGAGCGCCAGGGCGAGGAGAAACGTCACGCCGGCGAGATGGCGGATGATGGTCGTGATGTTCGCCACGCTTCGAGGGTAACGCGCGGCCGCCACGGCGGCGCGAGGCTAACGCGATTCTGCCGCGTAGGGGTTCGCGCGCTCCTCGAACCCCGGTGCGAGCTCGTCGGCGAGCTCCTCGGGGAACGAGATCGTGGCGGGGTTGCCGTCCGACACGTAGAGCCGGTGCGGGTTGCGCTCGAACACGTCGAACCAGAACCCGCTGGAGAAGTCCGGCTCTCCGCCGTCCCAGGCTCCGGAGCGGATCCGGGGGATGGCGAGCGGCTCGAACTCGGCGTGGAACGGCGAGGATGCGGGCCCGGCGCCGACCAGCAGGATCCCCTCGTGGTCGTAGGTGCGACCCTCGTGCGCGCCGGATGCAGCGAGACCGCGGTCCTCCGGCCAGATGCCGAAGGGTAGCGAGAGCGTCACCACCTCGGCGTCGACGACGACGTCGGTGATCACCTCGACCCCGGCGGCGAGCTCGCGCTGCACCTCGGAGGCGGGCAGGTTGCGCAGGTTCACGTGGCCGGCGGTGTGGTTGCCGAGCTCGAAGCCGTGGTCGTGGAGCCAGGTCACCAGCTCGTCGCTGTCCTGCCCGCCGCCGAACGGATAGGCGTTCACGTACAGGGACGCGCGGGCCTCGAAGCCGTCGCAGCCGGCCGCGACGTCGCGCAGGATGCCGATGGCCGTATCCGGATCGACGTCGCCGTCCGCGGTGAACGCCAGCTGCTCCCGGGTCGAGTCGTCGAACGTGAGCACGACCGGCGTGGTACCGGCCGGGACGTCGATCTCACCGCGGACGAGATCGACCGTGCGGATGGGCCGGTAGCCCTCCGCGCACAGGTACTCGAGCTCCGCCCGGAACCCCTCCGGGCTGCGGTCGTACTCGCCGCCGCCGTCCGGCAGGAGCCGGTGGTACATGAGCACCGGGATCTCCCCGAGCTCGTTCGCGCCGACGTCCGCTGGGTCGACGTCCGGTGTCGCGGCGGGGGTGGGGGTGGGCGTCGCGGTGGGCTCGGCTGGCGGGCCTGCGGTCGCGTCGGGGTCTGCTGGTGCCGCGGTCGCGTCGGGATCCGGTAGCGTGGAGTCGCCGCCCCCGGCCGCCGCGCCGCCCTCGGCAGTCTGCGCAGGCCCGGAGCAGGCTGCGACGAGCGCGACCACGGCGAACGCCGCAGCGCGGTGGCGGAGCATTCGTGTACCCCCCGTTCGGACAGGTAGATTGTGGTGGCCGGCGGCCGGCGTCTCGACTACCGTCAGGCCGGTCGGATGACCCTGGCTTCGCGACAGTGTACGGGGGTGGGCGTGACGAGTGCTGATCGACGGGCCGATGGCCGGCGGCAGACCGGGTGGTTGATCGTCGTCGGCGTGCTCGGCTTCGCTGTCGGCATGGGTCTCCTCGCGGGCTTCAACGGGCTGCGGGCGTCGACCGCCGACCCCCGCCCGACCGCTGAGGCCGACGCCGTCGCGGACAGCAGCGGCGCTCCGGCGGCCGCGATCGCGACGGACAGCTGGGGGCGTGGGCTCCTGCTGGCCGGCCCACGCATCGACCATGACGCGCCCCCGGTGGTCTTCGCAGAAGACGGCCCTGTCGTCATCACGGGCACGGTGACGAACGACGCCGTCGTCCTCGCGCGGGGCGCCGAGGTGGAGCAGGACGGCAGCAGGTTCACCCTCAGCTTCGAGGGCGAGCCACCCGAGTCGATCTTCGCCATCACGCCGGCCGGGCGCAGCAACACCGAACCCCTCGACATCGCAATCGTGCCCTCGCGGGTCACGGTCGACGAGATCCGCGCCCTGCACGTGTCCTTCTACGGCTGGGTCGACAGCCGCCTGCGCGACCCGATCCTGGAGATGGTCGAGGAGGGCCGCATCAACACGGTCCAGCTCGACCTGAAGGACGAGTCCGGCATGATCGGCTACGACAGCACGCTGCCGCTGGCGGAGCAGGCCGGCACGAACGCCGCGATCTTCGACCTGCGTGAGGCGGTCCGGGAGCTGCACGAGCGCGACGTCCACGTGATCGGGCGGATCGTCGCCTTCGCCGACCCGGCCTTCGTGCGCTGGGGGTGGGACAACGACCACCGCGACAGCGTCGTGCAGACCCCCGACGGGCAGGTCTACACCGGCCGCTACGCCGGCTTCACCAACCCCGCGAACGACACCATCCGCCAGTACAACATCGACATCGCGGTCGAGGCCGCCAAGGCGGGCGTCGACGGGATCCTGTGGGACTACATCCGCCGGCCCGACGGCTCGCTGGACAACTTCCGGTTCGTCGGCCTCGACGACAGCGACCCGACCGACGAGATCGTGTCGTTCGTGGCCGAGGCCGACGAGGCGCTTGCCCCCTACCAGGTCGAGCACGGGGTGAGCGTGTACGGGATCGCGGCGACCCGGCCCGGCCAGATCGCCCAGGACATCGCCGGCATGTCCGAGCACGTCGACTACGTCGCGCCGATGCTGTACCCGTCGCACTGGGGGCCCGGGGAGTACGGCGTCGCCGACCCCAACCGGCAGCCCTACGACATCATCTACCGCTCGCTCGCGGGCTTCATCGACATCACCGAGGACAAGCGCGCCCGGGTGGTGCCCTGGCTGCAGGACTTCTCGCTGGGGGTGACCTACGGGGAGGCCGAGGTGCGCGCCCAGCTCGACGCGGCACGCGACGCGGGGATCCCCGAGTGGATCATGTGGGACGCGCACGTGCGCTACACCCGTGCCGCCTACGATCCCGTCGACTAGCCCTGCCGCGGCGGTCGATCAGCGCGTCCCGGTCGCCAGACGGCCGCGCTGGCTGACGGCATCGCCGGTGACCGCCAGCAGGAGGATGACCCCCGCGACCGCGAGCTTCGTGCCGGTCCCGGCCTGCATGAGGTCGAGGCCGTTGGACAGGCTGCCCATCACCAGCGCGCCGAGCAGGACCCCCCAGGGCGTGCCCCGCCCGCCGAAGATCGTCGCGCCGCCGATGACCGCAGCGGCGATCGACTCGAGCAGCAGCGGGCCGCCGGCGAAGGCGACGTAGGAGACCGAGGCGAAGCGCGCCGCCCCCACGATGCCGGCGAAGGCGCACAACGCCGAGCACAGCGCGAACGCGGCGATGCGCACCCAGGCGACCTCGATCCCGGCCCGCCGCGCCGCCTCGGCGTTTCCGCCGATCGCGTACAGGGAGCGACCGAAGCGCATCCGCTTGCAGACGTAGGCGAACAGCGCGACGAGCGAGACGAGGATCGCCGACGGCAGCGGGATGCCGCGGTAGGCGTTGAGCATCGCGACGACCACGCCGACGAGCAGCGCCGCCGCGCCGATGCGCGCGGCGAGACCCGAGATGCTCGAGGTGGTCAGCCCGGCCGCCTGTCGGCGCAGCCGCTGGCGCAGCTGGGACGCGGCGAACAGGCCGACGATGACGACGGCGAGCGCCCAGCCCGCGACCTGCGGCAGATACGTCGTGGCCAGCGACCGGATCAGCGGGTCGGTGACCGACACCGACCCGGCGCGGCCGAGGATCAGCAGCATCGCGCCTTGCAGCCCGAGCAGCCCCGCGAGGGTGACCACGAAGGAGGGGACGCCCACGACGGCGACGAAGAACCCCTGGAAGGCGCCGATCGCGACCCCGACGGCGAGCGCGAGTGCGATCGCGGCGAGCGGAGCCCAGCCCTGCCGGGCGACCAGCACGCCGACGGTTGCGGCGCAGACGCCTGCCGTCACGGCGATCGAGAGGTCGATCTCGCCGATGAGCAGCACGAACAGCACCCCGAGCGCGATCGTGCCGATCACGGCGATCTGCAGGAACAGGAACGAGATGTTGCGGGGGCTCACGAAGATCGGGTTGAGCGCGTAGAAGACGATCCAGATGACCGTGAGCGTCACGGCGACCGGGAGCACCGAGAGGTCGCCGTGGCGCAGGCGGGCCACGACGTCGGCCCAGCCACCCGCGGCGGTGCTGAGCGCGGCGCCCTGCTCGTCGGTCCGCACCGCGTCGTCGCGCGTGTCGTCGGTCACGCTCATCGCTCGGCCGCTCCCTTGCGTCCCGTCAGACCGGTGATGGCCGCGACCACGTCGTCGGCGTCGGCCTCGGCCGCTTCGAAGGTGGCGACGCGGCGACCGAGCCGCAGCACGATGATGCGGTCCGCGACGTCGAACACGTTGGCGAGGTTGTGGCTGATCAGCACCACGCCCAGGCCCTGTTCGCGCAGGCGGCGGATGAGCTCGAGGACCTCGCGGGTCTGCGCGATCCCCAACGCTGCGGTCGGCTCGTCGAGCAGCACCACCTTGCTGTTCCACATGACCGCACGCGCGACCGCCACCGACTGGCGCTGGCCGCCCGACATCGCCGCGACCGGCAGGCGCACGTTGCTCACCGTGCGCACGTTGAGGGAGTCCAGCACCTCCCAGGCGCGCTGCTCCATGCGGATCTCGTCGAGCGCGCGCGTCGGGCCGAGGTGCTCGCGGCCGAGGAACATGTTGCCGACGACGTCGAGGTTGTCGCACAGCGCGAGGTCCTGGTAGACGGTCTCGATGCCGAGCGCGGCGGCGTCGCGCGGCCCGTGGATCTCGACGTCTGTGCCCTCGAAGCGGATGCGGCCGGAGTCGGCCGGGTGGATCCCCGCGAGCACCTTGATGAGCGTCGACTTGCCGGCGCCGTTGTCGCCGACGAGCGCGACGACCTCGCCGGGGTAGACCTCGAAGTCGACGTCGATGAGTGCCTGCACGGCGCCGAACGCCTTGGCGATGCCCAGCGCCTCGAGCCGGGGCCCGCCCCCGCCCGGGGGGGCGGGGGCGGGCGCTGCGCTACCGTCGTGCTGCGTCACGGTGCACCTGTCAGTCGCACGGGTCGAACAGGCCGTCGGGCAGGCCGGCGCAGACCTCGTCGAGGGTGTAGAGGCCCGCGTCGATCACGTTCTGCACGCCGGCGGCGTCTTCCACGACGTCGACCTCCAGCAGGGCGCTGGGGACGTCGACCATGCCGTTGTCGACCGTGTCCGGGACCAGCTCGGAGGGCACACCCTCGCCGGTCAGCAGCGAGGCCGCGATCCGCGCGGCCATGTCGGCCTGGACGGTGAGGTCCTTGAACACCGACATGCCCTGCAACCCGCGCAGGATGAGCTGCATCCCCTCGACCGTGGCGTCCTGCCCGGTGATCGGCACGTCACCGGCCATGCCCTGCGCTTCGAGGGCGGCGATGATCGTCGCGGCCATGCCGTCGTTGGCGGACAGCACCCCCTGCACGTCGTTGTCGAGCGCGGTCAGGGCGGCCTCCATGGACGTCTGCGCGGCCGAGGGGTCCCAGCCCGGCGTCCAGTTCTCGTAGCCGATCGTGCGGCGGCCCTCGTCGACGGCCTCGTCGAGGATGGCCATGTAGCCGTCGGCGAACCAGTGGGCGTTGTCGTCGTCCTCCGAGCCGTGGATGACCACGAGCTGGTCGGTGTCGTCCGTGTTGGCCATGAGCCACTCGCCCTGGGCACGCCCAACGTCCTCGCCGTCGAAGGTGACGTAGAAGTCGAGCGGGGCGTCACGGATCAGCCGGTCGTAGGCGATGACGGGCACGCCTTCGGCCTCGGCATCGTCGACGATCACGGCGGCCGCGACCATGTCGACCGCGGCGACCACGAGCACGTCGGCGCCCTCGGTGATCGCCTGCTCGGCCTGCTCCTGCTGCTGGGCCGAGTCGTTGAGCGCGTTGAACACGAGGACTTCCACCTCCGGCGCGTACTCTGCCATGCTGGCTTCGAAGTTGTCGCGGTCGGGGCCCTCCCAGCGGTCGAGGACCCGCTCGGGCAGGAGCAGCGCGACCGTGCCGGTGGCTTGCTCGGCGGTCGTGGCAGGATCGAACGTGCCCTCGACCACCTCGACGTCGACGGCGTCGATGGCGGCTTCGCCGCAGGCGGCGGCCACCATGGCCAACGCTGCCAGCAGGACCAGCAGCGGGGTGAGCGATGTGCGAGCCATGATCAGCACTCCTTGGTTGAGTTCCACCTTGTCACTGTGGTCAGGGTCTGCGCGCGCGGGCCAGAGGCGAACGGCTCGCAAGCGAGGACCGAACGTGCGGGTCTGGGACGCGGAGCGGCCCAGCGGTGCGAGGCGTGGTCATGTACGCGGTGACCACCTCCAGGTGCAGGCGGCGGTGAGCGCTGTCCGGGGCGCCAGCCAGCGCACGCCGGCCGCTCGAGGGTCGTCCAGGCGCAGCGCGTTCGGCCAGGCGGACTGCGGCTCGACGCACGCACCGAACGGCGGCGTGTGCACGACGTAGCACGGGGCGGGCAGGTCGGTGTCCAGCGTGAGCTCGAGGTCTGGCCACACCACCCGGGCGGGCTCCCGGACGGCGACGTAGGCGTGGTCGAGGCGCCGGTCGCCGAGCGCGACGCCGCCGCGCAGGTCCAGCGCCCCGGTGACCGGCAGCGTGCGTCCGTCGGGCAGCAGCTCGTCGTCGGTCACGAGGACGGCGTCGGCGTCGACCTCGACGACGAGATCGCCGGCGTCGGGACGGCGGAACCACGGGTGCCAGCCGAGCGCGGCCGGCATGGCCTGCGTGCCGGCGGTGACGACGGCCGTGCAGGTGAGCCGTCCGGGGGCGAGCTCCACCTGCTGTTCGACGACGCCTCCGAGCGGCCAGCCGCCGTCAGCGAGGTCGCAGGCGAGCCGTACGTGGCGTTCGCTGCGCTCGGTGACCTGCCATGCGGCGTCGAGCGCCACGCCGTGGATGGCATGCCGGCCCCACGTCACCGGCACGGGGTGTTCGGCACCGTCCCACGGCACGGCCGCGGCGGCCAGCCGCCCGGGCCAGGGCACCATGAGGAAGCAGCCCCACCCCACCCGCTCCGGCGCGGGGGACTGCTCGGCAGACAGCAAGCGGTCCGCGCCGCCGGCCACCAGGGCGGCCAGCCGTCCGCCGTGCGCGACGTCCACGCAGGCGCGGTCCGCGCCGGCCGTGAGGGTCAGCTGGTGCTCCATGGCCTCCCCGTCGGCTCAGGCTCCGAGCAGCAGGTCGATGGTGAGCTGGTCGAGCCGTTCGTTCGCGTAGCCGCGGCTGGCGAGCTGGTCCGGGTCGTACTCAGCGTCGCGGAGGCGCGTGGCCTCGGCATGGTCGTAGGCGCCGACGGTCGGGACGGCCAGCTGCGGGGCGCCCGCGGCATCGAGGGCAGCGCTGATGTCGTGGTCGGCCGCGAAGGCCTGCGCCTTCGCGGCGAAGATCAGGTAGGTGCGCATGCACCCGCGGGCGAACTCCCACACGCCGTCGGGGTCCTCGACCCGGTAGGGACGGGCGTCGAAGTGGCGGGGGCCGTCGTAGCCCGAGCGCTCGAGCAGCATGACGGTGAAGAACGTGTCCTTGATGCCCTCCGACCCGAAGCGCAGGTCCTGGTCGTAGCGGGTGGGCTTCTGGGCGTTCAGGTCGATGTGGAACAGCTTGCCGGCCCACAGCGCCTGCGCGACGGCGTGGTAGAAGGACAGCCCGGCCATGAGCTCGTGGGCGACCTCGGGGTTCACGCCGACGATGTCGCCGTTGTCGAGCGTGTCGATGAACGCGAGCATGTGGCCGACCGTGGGCAGGAACGTGTCGCCGCGCGGCTCGTTCGGCTTGGGCTCCAGGGCGAACCGCATCGGGTAGCCGCGGTCCTTGACGTAGCCGGCGAGGAAGTCGATGGCCTCGCGGTAGCGGTCGAGCGCGTCACGGGGATCCTTGGCTGCGGGCGCCTCGACACCCTCGCGGCCCCCCCAGAAGATGTAGTTGCGCACCCCGAGCTCGCCGGCGAGGTCGATGTTGCGCAGCGCTTTGGCGAGGGCGTAGCGGCGGACGTCCGGGTCGTTGGCGGTGAACGCGCCGTCCTTGAAGACCGGGTGGGTGAACAGGTTCGTGGTCGCCATGGAGAAGGTGACACCGGCTTGCTCGGCGGCGCGGCACAGCTTGTCGACTGCCGCGCGGCGCTCGTCCGCGCTGGCGTCCGGCGGGAACACGTCGTCGTCGTGGAAGCCGACACCCCAGGCGCCGAGGTCGCCGAGGCGGCGGGTGGCTTCGGCCAGGTCGAGCGGGGCGCGGGTGCCCACCCCGAACGGGTCGTGGCCGGGATGGGCGACGCCCCACAGCCCGAACGAGAACCGATGCTCAGGACGCGGTGTGAGATCCATGGTCACGCTCCTTGCGTGGCTGCTGCGGACGTGGGGGGCTGCACCCCCCGGGTCGGTGGCCGCTGGATGGCGGTCACGGCGTACGGCACGGTGGTGGGGTCGTCGAGCACCGGGGTGAGCGCGCGCTCCGCCGCTCCGATCAGCTGCGCGCGGTCGCCCAGCGCGCCGGGCACGATCTCGACCGTGTGGCGGGCGCAGGCGAGCGCGTGCTCGGCGAGCGCCGCGTGCAGCGGCTCGGCGGCGAGGCAGGCGACCCTGGCGAGCACGCCCCCGAGCACGATCCGCTCGGGGTTGAAGATGTTCACG
>SKPY01000076.1 GCA_007119305.1 Nitriliruptorales bacterium | reverse complement strand
GCGGCCTCGCGCAGGGGTGCCGCGATGCCCTCCCCGCGCAGCACCTCGGCCAGCCGCAGCGCCCCGCCGTGCCCGCTCGTGGTGAGCACGACGTCGAGCCCGCTGGAGGCCAGGCGCTGGGCCTGCGCTGCAGCGGCGGCGATGTCACCGCGGAAGGAGTCGAACCCCCTGCCCGGCACAGCCGGTGGCGCGCCGCCGCCGCCGAGCGCGGACAGCTCCCAGACCGGGCCCGGGGCCCGCCCACGCACGCGCTCCCACTCGGCGAAGCCGACCACGTCGACCTCGTCGGCACCGGTGGTGAGGAAGCTCGCGTCCACCCCCGGGGCACCGCCGGGCTCCGCGCCCCATCCGGCCGTCATGAGCGCGGCAGCCTGCTCGCGCAGCTCAGTGCTGCGGGCGGTGACGCGCACGGGATCGACGACGGCCAGCCCCGCGCCTGCGGGGAAGAAGTCGGGCAGGTAGGCCGGTGCGGGGTGGATGGCGGTGACGAGCGCCTCCATGCCCTCGAACGCGACGCCATCGGCGAGCTGGGTCAGCTGGTCGCCAACCGCGGGCAGGCGCTCGGCGAGCTTGCGCGCGGTCTCGGCCGTCTCCGCGTCGAGGACGAGCTCGCGGGCGGCGTCGATGGTCACCTGCTCGAGGGTGCCCAGCGTGCGCTGATCACCGACGGCGAACTCGCGCAGCGTGTCCACGTCGTCACCGAAGAACTCGACGCGCACCGGGTGCTCGGCCGCAGTCGGGAACACGTCGACGATGCCGCCCCGCACGGCGAACTCCCCGCGCCGCTCGACGAGCGGGGTGCGCGTGTACCCGAGCGCTGCGAGCTGCTCCACGAGCCCGTCGAGGCCCCCGAGCCAGCCGGCCTCGAGCCGCACCGGTTCGCGCTCGATGAGCCGGGGATCCATGGGCTGGAGCAGGGCGCGCACCGGCGCGACCACAGCGACGAGGTCGTCGCCCCCGCCCCGCGCACGCAGGTCGTCGCCCCCGCCCCGCGCACGCAGGTCGTCGCCCCCGCCGCGCGCACGCAGACGGTCGAGCACCCGCAGGCGCTGCCCGACGGTGGCCGGGTGCGGGGACAGGCGCTCATGGGGCAGCGTCTCCCAGGGCGGGAAGTGCGCGACCCGGGCCTCCCCGGCGAAGGCGGCGAGCCCGTCGCAGACGGCCTCGGTGTCGCGCTCGGTCGGCACGACGACCAGCAGCGGTGCCGCCCGTTGCGCGGCCAACGCGAGCACGTAGGCATGCAGGAACGGTCCGGCGTGGATCGCACCGGACACCTCGAGGAGCTCCGCCAGCGGCTCGCGGCCGGCTTCAAGCAGCCCGGCCAGCGGCCCGGCGCGGCGGGACGCGGTCATCGCGCCCATGGTGACGCGACGCCGTGGCGGCGGCAAAGCACCCGGCCCGCGCGGACGATTCGTAACACCCGGGTGTTACGAATCGTTCGCGCGGCCGTGGGCGCTCAGCGGTGGTGGCGGTTCTGGGCCGTCTCCAGGCCGTCCTGCACGAGCGCGATGAGCGCGTCGCACGCCTCAGCCACGACGACGTCGATCTCCTCGCGGTCCGCGGAGCCGAAGCGCTTGAGGACGTAGTCAGCCGGGTCCTGACGCCCCGGGGGGCGCCCGATGCCGATGCGCACCCGGAAGTAGTCGCCGCTGCCGGTGCGCTGGCGGATGTCCTTGAGGCCCTTGTGGCCCGCGTCGCCGCCCCCGTGCTTGAGCCGCAGCTTGCCGACGTCGAGGTCGAGGTCGTCGTGCACGACCACGAGTCGCTCCAGGGGCACCTTGTAGTACGCCAGCGCCTGCTGGACCGGCCCGCCCGAGCGGTTCATGTAGCCGAACGGCACCACGAGCGACAGTGGCGTGCCACGCGGGTGCGGCGGGTCGGGAACGAAGCAGTCAGCGACCTGCGCCTGCACCTTCTTGTGCGGCTTGAAGGTTGCGTCGAGCTTGTCGGCGAGCGCGCGCACGACGTCGGCGCCGATGTTGTGGCGGGTGCCGCCGTAGTCCGCCTCGGGGTTGCCGAGGCCGGCGATGATCCAGCGGTCGTCGTCGCGCACCGGTTCGGCGCGGCCCCGGAGGCGGTCCAGCAGCCCCAGCGGTTAGCCCTCGTCGCCTGCGGCCGGCTCCTCGCCGGCGACCTCTTCGGCAGCCTCGCCCTCGACCTCGGCGAACTCCGCCTCGACCTCTTCGAGACCCTCCTCGGGTTCGGGCACCTCGAGCTGCGGGATGTTGACCGACACGACGGTGCGCTCGGGGTCCTCGAGCGGCGTGACGCCTGCGGGCAGGTCGAGGTCGGACACGCGCTTGACGTCCCCGACGCCCATGTCGGAGATGTCCAGGACGATCTGGTCGGGCACCTCGAGCGGCAGGACCTCGATCGGCAGGCTGTAGAGCACGTGCTCGGCGACCCCGCCGTCCTCCTCGCCCGCAGCCGTGCCCTCGAGGTGGATCGGCACGTCCACCTGGATGGGCTTGTTCCGGCTGATGCCGACGAAGTCGACGTGGAGGATCTCGCGGCGCACGGGATGGCGCTGCAGGTCCCTCGCGATCGTGAGGTGGGTCTCACCGTCGATGTCGAGCCGGATGATCGCGTTCAACCCCGCGCCCGTGTGCAGGACGTGGTACAGGTCGCGTCCGTCGACCGACACGGGGGTGGGGTCGATCTCCGCCCCGTAGGCGATCGCTGGCACGCGGCCATCGCGCCGCAGCGCTCGGGCCTCGCCCTTCCCGGACCCGGCACGGGCACGCGCGCTGAGCGCGACCTGCTTGGACATGGCGGACCGCTCCTAGTTGGTTCGAGACGGCAACGTTGACGGGCTCCTTGCGTCCGGGTCGGTCCATCACGACGGATCAGACGCAGGAGACGGCGCCGCGTGCGGGCGCGGCAGTCAATGCTAGCGTGCGCCCGCATGCCCGGGCAACCTGCGTGCGCCCGCATGCCCGGGCAACCTTGGAGCGGCTGTCGGCACGGGCCGCACGCCGGCAGGCGTCACTGGTTCTGGTCGTCGAACAGCTCGCTGACCGACTGGTCTTCGAAGATCGCCTTCATCGTGCTCGCCACGATCGGCGCGATCGAGCAGACCTCGATCTTGTCGAGCTGCTTGCCCGTAGGCAACGGGAGCGTGTTGGTCACCGCGATCCGCTCGATGGGGGCCTGTTCGAGGCGTTCGATCGCCGGGTGCGACAGCACCGGGTGGGTGGCGCAGCACAGCACCTGCCGGGCCCCACGCGCGATGAGCGCTTCCGCGGCGCCGCAGATCGTGCCGGCCGTGTCGATCATGTCGTCGACCAGCACGCACGTCTTGCCCTCGACGTCACCGACGACGCCGAGCGTCTTGGCGACGTTGTGCCCCGTCCGGGTCTTGGCGATGAAGGCCATCGACGCGTTGGGCAGCTGCCGCTGGAACTTCTCGGCCTGCCGCACCCCGCCCGCGTCCGGTGAGACGACCACGATCTCCTCGCCGGGCCAGTTCTCGGTGACCCAGCCCGACAGCAGCGGCAGCGCGGTCAGGTGATCGAGCGGGTAGTCGAAGAAGCCCTGGAGCTGTCCGGTGTGCAGGTTGACGCTCACGATCCGGTCCGCTCCGGCGACGGTGAGCATGTCCGCCACGAGCCGCGCGGTGATCGCCTCGCGCGAGCGTCCCTTCTTGTCCTGCCGCGAGTACGGGTAGCAGGGCACCACGGCGGTGATGCGCTTGGCCGACGCCCGCTTCGCGGCGTCGATCATGATGAGCTGCTCCATCAGGTTCGTGTTCACCGGCGGCGCGCAGCTCTGGATGATGAACACGTCCGAGCCCCGCACGTTCTCCCGGTAGCGCACGTAGATCTCGCCGTTGGCGAAGTCGTGGATCTCCACGTCACCGAGACGCATCCCGAGATGATCAGCAACCTCCTCGGCGAGGCCCTCGTAGCCCCGGCCCGAGAAGATCTGCATCCGCTTCTTGGTGGTGATCTCCATGCGTCGCGTCCCCTCGCTCGACGGGGATTATGACCCCCGCGCCTCACCCTGGCCACGCTGACGGTAGCGGGCCGCCTTGCGCTCGGCGTAGCCCTCGACGTTGCGCTGTTCGCTGCGCTCGACCCCGAGGGCGCCATCCGGCACGTCCTGGGTGATGACCGAACCGGCGGCAGTGTAGGCGTTGCGGCCTACCGTGACGGGGGCGACCAGCATCGTGTCGCTGCCGACGCGGGCGCCGTCGCCGATCACGGTGGCGTGCTTCTCGAACCCGTCGTAGTTGACGGTGACGGTGGCGGCGCCGATGTTCGCGTCCTTGCCGATGGTGGTGTCGCCCACGTAGGACAGGTGCGGGACCTTGCTGCCCTCACCGACGGTGGACGCCTTCATCTCCACGAACGCGCCGGCCTTCGACCGGGCCTCGAGGCGCGTCTTGGGACGCAGGTACGTGAAGGGGCCGACGCTGGCACCCGCACCGATCGCTGCCTGCACCACCACGCTGTAGGTGACCGCGGCGGCCGGTCCCACCTGCGTGTCGACGAGGCGGGTGTCCGGTCCGATCACCGCTCCGGCCGCGACGGCCGTCGCCCCCTCGAGGTGGGTGCCGGGCAGCAGCGTCACGTCGGCGTCGAGCTCGACCTCGGCCCCCACGTAGGTGGTGGCAGGGTCGATCACCGTGACGCCGGCGCGCATGTGTCCGTCGAGGATCCGTTGCCGTAGAACCGCGCCGGCAGCGGCGAGCTGGGCGCGGTCGTTGACACCGGCCACGAGGTCCGCCGCCGTGACCACCGCGCCTGCGCCCTGCGCGGTGAGCGGCTCGACGACGTCGGTGAGGTACTCCTCACCCTGGTCGTTGTCGGCGGACAGGCGTGCCAGCTCGCGCGCGAGCGCCGCGCGTGCGAACGCGTAGATCGAGGCGTTGATCTCGTCCACCGCGCGTTCGGCTTCGGACGCGTCGCGGTGCTCGACGATCCGTGCCACCGCCCCATCCGCAGTGCGGATGACCCGCCCGTAGCCCGCGGGGTCGTCGACCCTGGCCGTCGCGAGCGTGACGGCCCGGTCGCCGTGCGCGGCGAGCAGCGCCTCCAGCGCCTCGGCGCGGAGCAGCGGCACGTCGCCCGGGAGCACCAGCACGGTGTCCGCGTCGTCGAGCGCGCCCGCCTCGACGGCGCAGCGCACCGCGTGCCCGGTGCCGCGCTGCACGGGCTGCTCGACGGTGACGAGCCCGGGCAGCGCTGCGGCCTCGGCCTCAGCGGCGACCTCAGGGCCCTGGTGGCCCACCACGACCACGACGCGGTCGAGGTCCAGCGGCCGCAGGGCCTCCAGCACCCAGCGCAGCATGCTCCGGCCCGCGACCTGGTGGAGGACCTTCGCGCGCTCGGAGCGGAAGCGGGTGCCCTGCCCCGCGGCGAGCACGACGGCTGCGGTGCGCGCACGGGCTCGACCCTCGCTGGGCGACGCCGCGCCGCTCATACCACCCAGCAACCGGGCGTGCCTGGCTGGGAGGGCAGGGATCGAACCTGCAACTTCGACTCCAAAGGACGACGTGATGCCATTTCACCACCTCCCAGTGACGCGGACGGGCACGCGACTGGGCAGACGCGGCCGCGCCGCTGGCCCAACTGTAGCCGACGTGCCCTGCACCGCCCATGCGGGGCGCACCCCCCGGGTCCGAGGCGCGTCTACCCCACGTCGACCCAATCCAACGTGCGCGTGACAGCCTTGCGCCAGCCGGCGTAGGCGGCCTCGCGCTGGTCCTCGCTCCACTGCGGCTCCCAGCGCGCATCCTCGTTCCAGTTCGCCCGCAGGTCCTCGAGGTTGCGCCAGAAGCCGGTCGCAACCCCCGCCGCGTAGGCAGACCCGAGCGCGGTCGTCTCGGCCACGACCGGCCGGGCCACCGGAACCCCCATTATGTCGGCCTGCAGCTGCATGAGGAAGTCGTTCACGGTCGCCCCACCGTCGACCTTCAGCACGTCGAGCGCGACGCCGGAGTCCTTGGCCATCGCGTCCGCGACGTCCTTGGACTGATAGCAGATCGCCTCGAGCGTCGCCCGGACGATGTGCGCCCGGGTGTTGAACCGCGACAGGCCCACGATCGCACCCCGGGCGTCCGACCGCCAGTACGGCGCGAACAGCCCCGAGAAGGCGGGGACGAAGTACACGCCGCCGTTGTCGGGCACGCTGCGGGCGATCGCCTCCGTCTCGGCCGCCAGCCCGATGATGCGTAGCTGGTCCCGCAGCCACTGGATGGCCGAACCGGTCACGGCCATCGAGCCCTCCAGGCAGTAGACGGCCGGCTCTCCGTCGATCTGGTAGCCGAGCGTGGTCAGCAACCCGTGCTTGGAGTGCACGCTGTCGTGGCCGGTGTTCAGCAGCAGGAAGTTGCCCGTGCCGTAGGTGTTCTTCGCCTCGCCCGGTCTGAAGCACACCTGCCCGACCGTCGCGGCCTGCTGGTCACCGAGGGCGCCGGCCAACGCCACCTCTGCGCCGAACGGGCCGCCGGCCGGCGTGGTCCCGTACAGGTCGGGGTCGGCCGACGGGCGGATCTCCGGCAGCATCCGCCGGGGAACGCCGAAGAACGACAGCAGCTCCTCGTCCCAGTCCAGCGTCTCGAGGTGCATCAGCATGGTCCGGCTCGCGTTCGTGACGTCCGTCACGTGCACGCCGCCGTCGGGTCCGCCGGTCAGGTTCCACAGCACCCACGTGTCGACCGTGCCGAACAGCGCCCGGCCCTGCTCAGCAGCCCGACGCAGCCCCTCGACGTTGTCGAGCATCCACGCGAGCTTCCCGCCCGAGAAGTACGTGGCAGGCGGCAGCCCAGCCTTGCGCCGGATCACGTCACCGCGACCGTCGCGGTCCAGCGCCGCCGCGATCCGGTCCGTGCGGGTGTCCTGCCACACGATCGCGTTGTAGAGCGGACGTCCCGACGAGGGGTCCCACACCACCGTGGTCTCACGCTGGTTGGTCACCCCCACCGCGGCGAGATCCCTGCCGGTGATCCCCAGGTCGGCCAGTGCGCGCTCCACCACCGTGCGCGTGCGCTCCCAGATCTCCAGCGGGTCATGCTCCACCCACCCGGCCCGGGGTAGGATCTGCTCGTGCTCGAGCTGGTGGCGGCCCACGACGTTGCCGCCGTGGTCGAAGACCATGAACCGCGTGCTGGTCGTGCCCTGGTCCAGCGCACCGACGAGCTCGGCCATCGCGGTGCCTCCTCTCCCACCGCGAGCCAGCGCACGTCGTTGGCGGTCCGGTGGGTCGTCGTCAACGAGCACCAGCAGCGTAGTCGCACAGGCAACGAGCGAGCGAGGCGTCCCGGCATGCTTCCGCACGCCACCGCTGCCGGGGCGCAGTGGCGGCGACGCGCGACTGGCCTACTGTGGCAGACCCCCGGACGGGAAGGAGCGCAGCCGTGACCCTGCGTCTTGACCCCCAGCAGCGTGCTGCTGCGCTCCGACGCCTGCGCACGGAGGAGTTCGACATCGTCGTGGTCGGGGGCGGGGTGACGGGCGCCGGGGTCGCCCTCGACGCCGCGACGCGTGGCCTGTCCGTCGCGGTCGTGGAACGCCGGGACTGGGCGGCCGGCACGTCGAGCCGGTCGAGCAAGCTCATCCACGGGGGCTTGCGCTACCTCGAGCAGCTGAACGTGGGCCTGGTGCGCGAGGCGCTGCGGGAGCGCGGCCTGCTGCTCGAGCAGCTCGCACCCCACCTCGTCCGGCCGGTGCCGTTCATGTACCCGCTGTCGCGCAGGTACGTGGAGCGGCCCTACGTCGGCGCAGGGCTGGCGCTGTACGACACGCTGGGCGGAGCCCGGCGCGCCATCCCCAGGCACCGGCACTGGTCGAAGCGCAGGGCACTGCAGGTGAACCCCGGGCTCGACCCCGACGCGCTCGTCGGGGCGGTGCGCTACTACGACGCCCAGGTGGACGACGCCCGCCACACGCTGCTGCTCGTGCGCACGGCGCTGGACCACGGGGCGGTGGCGGCCGCACGCGTCGAGGTGACCGGGCTGCTGCACTCGGTCGGACGCGTCGCCGGGGTCCGGGTGCGCGACCGCCTGACCGGCGACGAGCACGCGGTGCGTGCCCGGGCTGTCGTCAACGCAACCGGCCCGTGGTCGGACCAGGTGCAGCAGCTCGCCGGCGCGAGCCCCGTGCACGTGCGGCCGTCCAAGGGCATCCACTTCCTCGTGCCCCGTGAACGCCTCGACCTGCGCACCGGGCTCATCCTGCGCACCGAGCAGAGCGTGCTGTTCGTCATACCGTGGCAGCGCTACTGGATGATCGGCACGACGGACACGCCCTGGGAGCACGACGTCGACGAACCCCCACCGCACCGCGGCGACGTCGACTACCTGCTCGAGCGGGTCAACGCCGTGCTGGCCGACCCCATCACGTCCGCGGACATCCTCGGGGTGTTCGCCGGCCTGCGCCCGCTGCTCGCCTCCGACAGCGGTGCTGAAGCCACCGCGACGCTGAGCCGCGAGCACCGCGTCGACGAGAGCCCGCCCGGGCTGTTCAGCGTCACCGGCGGCAAGTACACGACGTACCGGGTCATCGCCAGGGACACGGTCGATGCGGTGGCGGCCACCCTCGGACGGGCCGTGCCGGGCTCGTGCACCGAGCGCGTCCCGCTGCTGGGTGCCGCCGGCTATCGGGCCCGCGTCAACGAGCGCGCACGCCTTGCCCGGGACACCGGCCTGCACCGCGCCTGGATCGACCACCTGCTGGGGCGCTACGGGGATCTCATCACCGAGCTCGTCGAGCTCATGGCCGACCAGCCCGAGCTCGCCCGGCCGCTGCCAGGCGCGCCCGGCTACCTGCGGGTCGAGGCGCGCTACGGCGCGAGCCACGAGGGCGCGCTCTCCGTCGAGGACGTGCTGGCCCGGCGCACCCGCGCAACCTTCGAGACGCGCGACCGGGGCCTGGAGGCTGCGCGAGCGGTGGCCGAGCTCGTGGCCGAGCCCCTGGGCTGGGACGGCACGCGGGTCAACGAGGAGGTCGAGCGGTTCCGCGCCTTCACCGAGGCTGCCCTGAGGGCGGAGGCGCAGACCACGGACGCGGCCGCCATCGCAGCCCGCGGGCCGCTGGTCGAGCCCGGCTGACAAGCGCATGCGACCCAAGCGCCAGCGCCGCGGTCGCATGCTCCGAATACCTGGTTGTGG
>SKPY01000418.1 GCA_007119305.1 Nitriliruptorales bacterium | reverse complement strand
GACGCAGGCTGCGCTACGGTCGTGGGTGGGAGGGATGGCTCATGCATCTGCGTACGCCCGCCCTGGCGCTGGCCCTGTGCCTCGTCGCTGCCTGCGCCCCGGACGACCCCGACGACGCCGACCGCGCCCGTGAGGCCGAGCTCGAGGCAGAGCGTGACGAGCTCGAGGCAGAGCGTGACGAGCTCGAGGCGGAGCTCGGGGAGCTACGGCGCGAGAACGAGGCCCTGCGCCAGGAGCTCGCCGACGCCGAGGCCGCTCCGGGGCCCGATGACCCGCAGGAGACCGACCTGCGGCTTGCGGGCGAGCCCGAGCCGGCCCGCACGGAGGACGGCGTGACCGACCAGCTGCGCGCCTACTTCATGCCTGTGGACGACCTGCCGGACGAGTGGCAGCCGGGCGTGACCGACTGGCACCCGACCGACGTGCCCGAGGGGTTCGGCGCAGGTGCCGCGTACGACAGCCCCGGCGCGCTGGTGACCGCGCTGGCCGAGCAGGAGTCCGGGCCGGCGCTGGGCGGGGACGGCGCCTGGGAGGTGACCCTGCGGGTGCTCACCGCAGACGACGCGGAGGTCGCTGCAGGCGAGGCCATCGGTGGGCTGCTCGAGTGGGGCTACCTCGACGACGCCACGGCCGGTCGGGACCTGCGGTTGCACCTGCTCGAAGGCGACGACGGCTGGTTCGTCGACGAGGCCGCGCAGCGCTTCCACTGCAGGCGCGCCGTGACCGAGGTCGACGACCGGCCCGGTTGCCTCTGACCTCGCCCGGCCACCGCGGGGCCCGTGGAGCGACCGCCGCGGCACACGCGACGTCACGGCCTACCAGTTGTGCACGGTGCCGTCGTCCAGGTAGGCGACCGGCAGGTAGGCAGGTGTGTAGGGGTGCTGGCGCGCAAGGTCCTCGTCGTAGTCGACGCCGAGGCCGGCGACGTCGCCAGGATGGACGAAGCCGTCCTCGAAGCGGTAGGCGTGGGGGAAGACCGCGTTCGTCGCCTCGGTGTGCCGCATGAACTCCTGGATGCCGAAGTTGTGGATCGCAAGATCGAAGTGGAACATCGCCGCCATCGCAACGGGTGACACATCGGTGGGCCCGTGGCAGCCGGTGCGGATGTGATGGACTTCGGCGAGATGCGCGATCTTCAGCAGATGGCTCAACCCGCCGCAGTGCGACGGCGTGGCGCGGATGTAGTCGATGAGCTGCTCGGTCAGCAGGAGGCGACAGTCGTAGATGGAGTTGAACACCTCGCCGAGGGCGAGGGGGACCGTCGTGTGCCGACGGATCAGCCGATAGCCCTCCTGCAGCTCCGCCGGGGCGACGTCCTCGAGCCAGAACGGCCGGTGGGGTTCGAGCCGTTGCCCCAGCCACGCCGCCTCCTGCGGCGTGAGACGGTGGTGGGCGTCGTGCAGGAGGTGGAGCTCCCAGCCGAAGGCGTCACGGACGTGCGCGAACATCCTCGGGGCGAAGTCAAGGTAGTGCGCCGTCGACCACGTCTCCTCGGCTGGACGGGGTCCCGGCGTCGCCGGCTCGTAGTACAGGTCGCCCTTGCCGACGCCGTAGCCGTGCTCGACACCGGGCGGCGTGCACTGGATCCGGATCGCCTCGTAGCCCATGTCGCGGTAGCGAGCCACGGCCTCGCAGAGGGTGTCGAGGTCGCCGGCGCTCGCGTGGCCGTAGACGCGGACCTTCTCACGTGAGGCTCCGCCGAGGAGCTGGTAGAGGGGGACGTCGAGCGCTTTGGCCTTGAGGTCCCACAAGGCGATGTCGATGGCCCCGATGGCTGCCATGGTGACGGGCCCGCGGCGCCAGTACGCCCCCCGGTAGAGGTACTGCCACAGCGCCTCGGTCGCCATCGGGTCCCGGCCCTCGAGCAACGGCAGCACGTGCTCTGACAGATAGCTCGCGACGGCGAGCTCACGGCCGTTCAGCGTGGCATCGCCGAGCCCGGAGATCCCGGCGTCGGTGTCGATCCTGACGGTGACGAACGCCCGCCCCGGTGAGCAGACGCTGACCGCAGCGTTCACAATCCTCATCGCAGCTCCTCCAACGCGACGCCGTGTGCGGGACCCGGGCGCCTGCCGCCCCGAGCGTAATGGTGCGGTCGTGTACGAGCCGGCGGGCAGGGTACGAGGCCACCATGCCCGCCACACCGTTCCACGTCCCACCGAGCGTGGTGGTCCAGGAACGCGAGCGAAGGAAGGGACCATGGAGATCGACGCCGCCCTGTTCGACGTGTTCGGGACCCTCGTTGACTGGCGCTCGTCGGTCGCCCGCGACATCGATGAGCTCCTGGTCCGCCGGCGCGGCGAGCAGCTCGATCCCGCGGCGTTCGCCGACGACTGGCGCCGCCGGTACCAGCCGGCGCTGTCGGTCGTGCGGCGCGGGGAACGACCGTTCGTGCGCCTCGACGTGCTGCACCGCGAGATGCTCGAGGACACGCTGCGCGCCTACGACTGCGCACCGCTGGACGCTGGCGAGCAGGCGTGGCTGGCTGACGCCTGGTGCCGCCTGGAACCCTGGCCCGACGTGGTAGCCGGGCTCGAACGACTGCGTCATCACGTGCTGCTGGCGGCGCTGTCCAACGGGTCGGTGGGCATGATGGCCCGTCTCGCGCGCCACGCCGACCTGCGCTGGCACGCCATCCTCGGCGCGGAACCAGTCGGCGCCTACAAGCCCGACCCGCGGGTGTACACGACGGCAGCGGCGTGGCTCGGCGTCGAACCACGCCGCTGCCTCATGGTCGCCGCCCACGCCGCCGACTGCGCAGCCACAGCCGACCTGGGTTTCGCGACCGCGTTCGTGCGCCGACCGCACGAGTACGGCGTAGGCGGTCCGCCAGAGAGCCCCCCGGCCGGAACCACCGTCGTGGTCGACAGCCTCGAGGCGCTCGCTGACGAGGTGGGCTGCTAGCCCGTCCCACCACAGCGCGCCGCGCCGGCGCTCGGGGCGAGTGGTCACAGCCGGTGCAGTCACCCAAGCGACACCATGCACGACCGGGTATGCAGCGCCCGCGCGGCAACCTCCGACACACCCCCGCCCCGACACCCCCCGGCGCCCGACCATGCGGCGCGCGGGAGGGCTCACGGGCTTGCGGCGGCGGGCTCCGGTCGGTGGCGCAGGTAGCCGACGGCCCGGGTCAGGCTTGCGGCGATGGGGACGGCGATGAACGCGCCCAGCACACCGAGCACGAGCGCGCCGGCGGTCAGCGAGGTGAGCACCGCCAGCGGGTGCAGGGCCGTCGCCTTGCCGAGCACCATGGGGGCCAGCACGTTGCTCTCGAGCTGTTGCACGGCGACGACGAGGCCCAGCGCGATCAGCGCGATGATCGGCCCGCCGTCGGCGAGGGCGACCAGGACGGCGAGGGCGCCCGTGACCACCGCCCCCACGATGGGGAACAGCCCGCCGAAGAACACCAGGACACCGAGGGGCAGCGCGAGCGGCACGCCGAGGATCGCCAACCCCACACCGATGAACACCCCGTCGACCAGGGCCACCAGCAGCTGTCCGCGGATGTAGGCGGCGATCGTCGACCAGGCGCGCAGGCCGACCGCCCCGACGTCGTCGCGGACGCGCCGCGGGAACAGGTCGCGCAGCCACACGGCGATGCGGTCGCCGTCCTTTAAGAAGAAGAACAGCACGACGAGCAGCAGCACGAGCATCGCGATGATCTCCGCCACCGCGGTCGCGGCGCCGAGCACCCCCGTGCGGACCACGTCGACCTCGACGATCTGCTCCTGCGCCGCAGCGATGTTGTCGTACACCCACCCGGGGTCGAGACCGAACGGCGCCGTCTCGATGAACGCCTGGAGGTCCTCCCACCCCTGACGGACGGACTCGACCAGGCGTGGGGTCTCCTCGATCGCCCTGACGATGATGAACTGCGTCACGAACGCGAGCGCTGCGAGGCTTCCGAGCAGGGCGATGAGCGCAGCCAGCGCGCGGGGCAGCCCCCGGCGGCGCAGCCAGGTCGTCACAGGGGTCAGCAGCGCTGCGGGGAACAGGGCGAGCAGCAGCGGGACGACGACGAGCCGCAGCTGGGAGACGACGAACAGCAGGCCGACCACGACGAGGACGATCCCGCTGAGCGCCCAGGCGTACAGGCCGACGCGGATGAGCGGCTGGCCGAGCGCCTCCGACCACCCGGAGCGCCCGCCGCCCTCGTCGCCGGCGCGTGGCGTCGGCTCGCCCGCAGCCGCGCCCTGAGGGCCGGAGCGCGGGGTGGCACGCGCCATGCGCTCGCGTGCCGCCTGCTTGCCGGGGTGGCGGATCCGTTCCCGTCGCGCCATCTACGTGTCCTGAGCGGATGAGGCCAAGGCGATCTCGCGCATGTGCACCTCCGGCGGCTGCGCCAGCGCGTTGGCGATCGCGGCGGCCACGGCCTCCGGGTCGAGCCCGAGCGCACGCTTGCGCTCATGGAAGTGCGGGTCGTCGTCACCTGCGTCCTCGCCGAACGGTGTGCGCACGAACCCGGGGGCGAGCACCGTGACGCGCACGCCGTCGGCGCGCACCTCGCGGCGCAGGGCCTCGCTCAACGCGTGCACGGCGAACTTCGTCGCGCTGTAGACGCCCCCGTCGCCCGAAGGCACGCGCCGGCCCGACAGCGAGCTCACGTTGACGACGTCCGCGTGTCCGGCTGCGCGCAGATGGGGCAGGGCCGCCTGCGTGGCGGTCAGCAGCCCGATCACGTTGACGTCGAACATGAGCCGGAAGTCCGCGATCGCACCGTCGCTGATCGCGGCACGGCGCAGCACGCCGGCGTTGTTCACGAGGGCGTCCAGCCCACCGAGCTCGACCGCCGCCTGCTCGACCCCTGAGCGGGCCGCCGCCTCGTCACGCAGGTCCGCGGCCACCGCGACCCCGCCGATGGCGCTGGCGAGCGCGCTGACGCGCTCGGCACGGCGGGCGAGGCACGCGACCTGGGCGCCAGCTGCGGCGCACACACGCGCGGTCGCCTCGCCGATTCCCGATGATGCGCCGGTGACGAGAATCCGGCGGTCGACGAGCTTGCTCATGCGCTGCATCCTCCATGCGGTGCGTCGCTACCGTACCCTGCAGACCCACGACGGACCGGGCAGTGTAGGCCGAGGGCCCCCGAGGAGCAGAGGACCTGGTGAGGAACCCACTGCCCGCGCGCAGGTGGCATCAGCCTGCGCTGTTGCTGGCCGCGGGCGCGCTGCTGACCGCGGGCGCGCTGCTGGCTGCCTGCAGCGACGCGCCCTTCCCGACCGCGTCGCCCCCGCCGGTGGACGCCGAGCGCGCCGCGCCTGCGTCCCCGGCACCGCCGTCCACCCCAGAGCCCACCGCACCACCGCCCACCCCGACCCCGTCACCCACAGCGTCGCCGAGCGCGGAGCGGTGTGCGGATCCCCTCGGGTGCTACGGCCAGCCGGAGCGGGCGGGCACCTTCGACGCCGACGCCGTGCCGGGCGCCAGCGGCCTCGCAGCCAGCCAGCGCGCCCCGGGGGTCTTCTACCTCCTCGACGACCGGCGAGGCACGTCGGAGGTCTGGGCCATCGCGCGCGACGGCACCATGCTCGGCGCGATCACCGTGGCCGGGCTCGACGCCATCGACACCGAGTCGCTGGCCATCGGCCCGTGCGGACCCGACGAGCCGGACCCGTGCGTCTACGTCGGGGACATCGGCGACAACCTGCGCACCCGCGAGCGCATCAGCGTGTACCGCTTCGCAGAGCCGGACGTCGCGCAGGGCATCCCAGACGAGCCCGTCGCCGCCGACGTCGCGCACTGGTCCTACCCCGACGGGGCGCACGACGCCGAGGCGCTGCTCGTCGATGAGCACGCCACCGTGTTCATCGTGACAAAGGCCCCCTTCGATCCCGACACCGCGACCACGGGCGAGACGAGGCTCTACGGGGCCGACGAGTTCGCCGACGGCGTCCTCACCGACCTCGGCGCCGTGCCCGTACCGGAACCCGCCGCGCCGCTGCACAGCCTCCTCGTCGGCAACGTCGTGACCGGTGGCAGCTACCGGGACGGGCGCGCGCTGCTGCGCACCTACGACCAGGTGCTCGAATACGTCGCGCCCGACGCGGACTCGGACCTCGCCACGCTGGCCGGATGGACCGTGCGTGCCCTGCCGTCCCCGCTTGAGCTGCAGTCAGAGGCCATCACCTGGGCGCCGGACGGCTGCGGCTACTACACCGCCGGCGAGATGGTCGGCGACCTGTGGTTCGTGCCGTGCGTGCCGTGAGGCCGGAGCCGGCGGCGACAGGCGCGCTCAGCGGAGGTCGTGCTCAGCGGAGGTCGTGCTCGAAGTGCGCCCTCAGGGCGCTGACCATCGGCTCGACGTCGCCCGCGGCAGCCTGCTCACGGCAGGAGTGCATGGCGAGGATCGGCGCGCCCACATCGACGGTGGCGATACCCAGCCGCATGGCCGTCAGCGGCCCGATCGTCGAGCCGCACGGCAGGTCGCCGCGGGTCACGAAGTGCTGCAGCGTCACGCCCGCGTCGGCGCAGCGGGCTGCGAACCACGCGCCTGTGGCGGCATCGCTCGCGTAGGCCTGGTTGGCGTTCACCTTGAGCACCGGGCCGCCGCCGAACCGGGGCTGGTGCTCGCCCTCGTGACGCTCGGCGTGGTTGGGGTGCACCGCGTGCGCGGTGTCGCTGGAGACGAGCACCGACCGTGCGAGCGCCCGCGGCGGCGCTTGCGCGTCGACGCCGTCCGTGGCGGCGACGATCCGGCGGAGCACGTCTTCGAGGAAGGACCCCCGGGCGCCTTCGGCGCTGCCGCTGCCGACCTCCTCGTGGTCGTTCGCGACGAGCACCTGCGTGGCCTCGGCCTCGCCGGCGGCGAGGAGCGCGTGCAGGCCGGCGTGGCATGAGGCGAGGTTGTCGAGCCGCGGGGCGGCCAGCCACTCGTCGCTGTCGCCGGCCACCCCGGCCGGCTGCGTGTCCGCGGTGACGAGATCGAAGCCGAGGACCGCGCCTGGCGCGACGCCGAGCTCCGCTGCGAGGGTCTCGGCGAGCCCCGGCTCCGCAGCGGTCGCCCGGTGCGACCACACCGGCACGAGGTGGCGCTGCGGGTCCAGCTTGAGGCCGTCGGTCATGACCTCACGGTGCAGGTGGACCGCGAGCGACGGCAGGCGCAACGGGGCGCCGGGCAGCCGGACGAGCCGCAGGTCCACGGCGCCGCGCGCGTCCGCGACGGCGACCCGCCCCGCCAGCGTGAGCTCCCGGTCCAGCCACGTGTGGGCGAGCGGGCTGCCGTAGGTCTCGACGCCGACCAGCCGGTAGCCGGCACGGCGCACGTCGGGCACGGGACGGACCTTGAACGCCGGCGAGTCCGTGTGGGCGCCGACGAGACGGAAGCCCGCATCCGACGGGGCGGCCCGGCCGACGCGAAACGCCGCCAGCGTGCCGCCGTCCCGGACGACGTAGTGGTTCTGGCCCGGGGCGAGGACCCAGGGCTCGCGTTCGTCCAGCGGGGCGAAGCCGGCGGCATCGAGCCGGCGGGCCAGCTCCGCGACGGCGTGGAAGGGGCTCGGCCCCGCGTCGACGAACGCGAGCAGATCGCTGGCGAGGTCCACGAACGTCTCCTTCCCCGCGCCTAGAGGTCGGCGAACGCGGTGTCGAGCAGCTTCTCCTGCTGCTGCTCGTGGACGGTGGCGCTGCCCGTCGCCGGGCTCGCGCTCTCGGGGCGCGAGGCATGAGCGAGGCGGTAGTCGTCACCGAGCAGGTCGTCCAGCCGGCCGCGCAGGAAGGGCCAGGCGCCCATGTTCGCAGGCTCGTCCTGCACCCAGAAGACCTCCTCGACGCCACCGTACGACTCGATGACCGCCCGCAGGTCGTGGGCCGGCCAAGGGTAGAGCTGCTCGGCACGCACGACGGCGACCGGCGCGCCCTCCTTGCGGCGGCGTTCCATCAGCTCGAACGCGATCTTGCCGCTGCACAGCAGCACCCGGCGCACGTCGTCCGGGGCGTCGTCGTCGTCCAGCACCTCGCGGAAGGCACCGGCGGTGAACGCCTTGGCCGGGCTCGTCGCGGGCTGCGCCCGGAGCAGGCCCTTGGGGGTCAGGGTCACGAGCGGCTTGTGCAGCTTGCGGTGCATCTGCCGGCGCAACAGGTGGAAGTACTGGGCCGCGTTGGTGGGCTGAGCGACCTGGATGTTGGCGTTGGCGGCGAGGACGAGGAAGCGCTCGAGGCGGGCCGACGAGTGCTCGGGGCCTTGGCCCTCGTAGCCGTGCGGCAGCAGGAGGACGAGCCGGCTGGTCTGCCCCCACTTGTCCTCGGCCGAGACGATGAACTGGTCGATGATGATCTGCCCGCCGTTCACGAAGTCGCCGAACTGGGCCTCCCAGCACACGAGCGCGTCCTTGCGCTCGACCGCGTAGCCGTACTCGAAGCCCAGCGCTGCGTACTCGGACAGCGGGGAGTCGTAGACCATGAAGCGCGCCTGGTCTGCGCTCAGGTCGTTGAGCGGCGTGTACTCCTCCTCACGCTCGTAGTCGATCAGCACGCTGTGGCGGTGACTGAACGTCCCCCGCCGCGAGTCCTGGCCGGTGAGGCGCACCGGAAAGCCCTCGAGCAGGAGCGAGCCGAACGCGAACGCCTCGCCCATCGCCCAGTCCACGGCGTCCTGGTCCAGCAGGGAGCGTCGCTTCTCGAGCTGGCGGGCCAGCTTCGGGTGGGGCGTGAAGCCGTCCGCCGGCGGAGTGGTGACCTTGCCCACGATCTCCTCGAGCACGTCACGCTCGACACCGGTCTCCACCTGCGGGAAGGGCTTGTCCTCCTGGCCGGCCTCGGCCGGCGCCTGCAACCCGCTCGGCGGGGCCGAGCGGGTCTCCTTGAGCGCGGACTCCAGCTGCTGGCGGAACTCGTCCAGCGCCTCCTCCGCCTCTTCGACCGTGAGGTCGCCGCGGTTCACGAGCTCCTCGGTGTAGAGCTTGCGGACGCTGCGGCGCTCCTCGATCTGCGAGTACATCCGCGGCTGCGTGTAGCTCGGGTCGTCGCCCTCGTTGTGGCCGTGACGGCGGTAGCAGAGCAGGTCGACGACCACGTCCTTGCCGAAGGCCTGGCGGAACTCGAAGGCGAGGCGCATGACGCGCACACAGGCCTCGGGGTCGTCGCCGTTCACGTGCAGGATCGGGGCCTGCACCATCTTC
>SKPY01000263.1 GCA_007119305.1 Nitriliruptorales bacterium | reverse complement strand
TCGCCGGCGCGACTGAGCCACGCGCGCCAGCGCGCGAGGCGGACCTCGAGCGGTGCGCGCGTCCACCCGGGCACGTCCGCCGCGGTGAGGTAGGCCGTGCCGTCGGGAGCCACGCACACGGCGGTGTCGTGCACGCCGAAGCGCAGGGCCGGCAACGACGCGGCTGCCGGCCGATGGTCGGGACCGAGCCCCAGCAGCGGGGGTGAGCTCTCGTCGGCGACGAACCCGACGGCACCTGCGTGGAAGGGCGGCGCGCCAGCGTCGCGTGGGGCGCGCCAGCCGACCGTGGCGGCCACCGCCTCGAGGTCACGCAGAGCGGTCACCACCCCCAGCGGCTCAGCGACGAGGACCTGCCAGCCGCGCACACCAACGACCGCGGCCTCCCGCAGCCGGGTCGAGCCCGCGAGGCGCAGCGGCGCGACCGGACCGTCGAGCCGCTCGGCGTGCACGTCAGGCCCTGGACGGCACGCCGTACTTGCGGCGGAACGCCGCCTCGTCCAGCTCGTTGAGGTCATGCTCGAGGTCATGCTCGAACGCCTGCGCCTGTGCCTGGTCGCTGAACGTCTGCGCCCACACGAGGCTGCCGGAGGCGATGGCCTGGAGCTGGACGTCGTACATCGTCCCGCCGTCGTAGCCACCCCGGGTGCGGGTCAGCACCCGGAACACGCGTCGTGCCCGTTCTCGTTCGCCCACGCCCAAAAACCTCTGGCTCGGCCGGTGTCGCCACCCCGCCGACGCCGCTCGGCAGCGCGCCCGCAGTGTCGGCAGTTGACGCCTGGCCCCGCGGCGCAGCCCCCCGGAGGCGCCACGCATGCTGGGTCAGGGCAGGATACTCCCCAATGGTCGGCCGGTGCGAGCCGGGAGCGGCGGGCCGGTCTGCCGGCAGGGCCGGTCCTCGTGCGCTTCCGGGCCGTCCTGGGCGGGCACGTACAATCCACCCGTCCGGCCCCGAGCCGCCAAGGAGCGCTCACGTGAAGGTCTACACTCGCCGCGGCGACGACGGGACGACCGGCCTGCTCTACGGGGGGCGCGTCGACAAGGACGATGTGCGAACGGCTGCCTACGGCACCACCGACGAGGCCGTCTCCGCGCTCGGGCTCGCGCGCGCCCACCTGGCGGCCGCAGGGCAGGACCGGTGGCACGACGCCGTCCTCGCCGTGCAGCGCGAGCTGTTCGTCGTCGGCGCACAGCTGGCGACGCACCTCGACCACTGGGAGCGTCTCGACCCCGGGGTCTCGCGTGCCACCGAGGACATGGTCCGCAGGCTGGAGCAGGCCATCGACGACCTCACGGAGACCCACCCCCTGCCACAGGAGTTCGTCGTGCCGGGGCAGGAGCCCGCGGGCGCAGCGCTGGACCTCGCGCGCACGGTGATCCGGCGCGCCGAACGCCAGGTGGTCAGCATGCGACGCCTCGACATCTGCCCGGACGACGTGCCGCTGCGCTACCTGAACCGGCTGTCTGACTACCTCTTCGTGCTGGCCCGGGCCGTCGAGGGCGGGGCGTACACGCGCACCCGGGCATGACCGCACCTGCCGACCGCGCGTTGGCGGCGCCGCAGCGCATCGTCTCGCTCGTGCCGAGCCTCACCGAGGCGGTGGCGGCGCTCGGTCACGCGGAACGGCTGGTGGGCGTCACGCGCTTCTGCGTCCGCGGCGCGCCCGCCGGGGCCGCACGGTTGCGCGGCACGAAGAACCCGTCGGTGCAGGAGATCCTCGGCTTGGAGCCCGACCTCGTGCTCGCCAACCGCGAGGAGAACCGCGAGCGTGAGGTCGAGGCCCTGCGCGCCGCCGGCGTGCCCGTCCACCTCACCGAGCCGCGCACGGTAGCCGACGTGGGTCCCATGCTCGCCGGCCTCGCGGACGTGCTGGGGGTCAGCGGCGCGGCAGACGATCTGGTCCGACAGGTGGGCCAAGCCCGGGCACATGCTGCCGAGCAGCGGCCTGCCACCCCGCTCGCGACCCTCACCTTGATCTGGCGGCGCCCGTGGATGGGCGTCGGGCCCGACACCTACGTGGACGACCTGCTTGCCGCGTGCGGGTTCGCCAACGTGCTCGCAGGCTGGAGCGCGCGCTATCCCCGCCTCGACGACGGGCTCCTGCTCGGTCCGGAGGTGGTCCTCCTGCCCGACGAGCCCTACGCGTTCGGCGCGCGCGATCTGCCGGCGGTGCGCCGGCTGGTCGGGCAGGCGCCACGGCTCGAGCTCATCGACGGCCGCCTGCTCACCTGGCACGGGCCGAGCACCCCGCAGGCGCTCGTCACCTTCGCGACGCTCGCTGCGCGCCTGCGCGGCGGCTGAGCAGCCGGTGGCGCCTACTCGTACGTGTGCTCGGGTCCCGGGTAGTCGCCTGCGGCGACCTCCGCGGTGAAGGCCTTCACGGCGTCGGCGATCACGGCCCGCGTGTCCGCGTACTGCTTGACGAAGCGCGGCTTGCGTCCCTCGGACAGGCCCACGAGGTCGTGGAAGACGAGCACCTGGGCGTCCGTGCGCGGACCGGCGCCGATCCCGATCGTCGGGATGGCCAGCGTGTCCGTGACGCGGCCGGCGAGATCGGCCGGCACGCACTCGAGCACGATGGCGAAGGCCCCGGCCTTCTCCAGCGCACGGGCGTCCTCCAGGATCGCCTCGGCGGCGTCCGCATCCCGGCCCTGCACGCGGTAGCCGAGGAGGTTGACCGACTGGGGGGTCAGGCCGAGATGGCCCATGAACGGCACGCCCGAGCGCACGAGCCGGCGAGCGAGCTCCACCACCGTGCCCCCACCCTCCGCCTTGACCGCGTTCGCGCCGCCTTCCTTCACGAGACGGATGCTGGCGCGCAGACCGTCTTCGACGCTGACCTGGTACGAGCCGAAGGGCAGATCGGCGACCACGAGGGCACGACGCGTGCCGCGTACGACCGCTTTGGTGTGGTGCAGCATGTCGTCGACCGTCACCGGGACGGTGCTGTCGTGGCCGAGGACGTTGTCGGACAGCGAGTCGCCGACGAGCAGGACCGGCACCCCGGCGTCGTCGAGCGTCCTGGCGGTCGGGTAGTCGTAGGCGGTGAGCATCGCGAAGCGCTCCCCCCGGGCCTTCGCTGCCTGCAGGTCCGCGACGGAGACGGGACGGGCCGCGGACGCGTCGGACGCCTGGCTGGACATGCGGATCACGCTCCTCGAGCCTGCCGGCCCGGCCGCCTCCTTGCATGAAGCGACGTCGAACGGGTCCAGCGGCTTGCCGCCTGGCAGTCTAGCGTTTCGCGGTTGCCGGGCTCGAGGACGAAAGGTGCGGCGGTGCAGGTGGTGCTGCAGCGGGTGCGTGAGGCCACGGTGACCGTGGCGGGCGAGGCTGTGGGGGCGATCGGCCACGGGTTGGTCGCGCTCGTCGGCGTCGGTCGGCGCTCCACGCCAGCTGACGCCGCGTGGCTCGCGGCCAAGACCGAAGGCCTGCGGATCTTCGCCGACGCCGACGGGCGCATGAACCGCTCCGTGGCCGACGTGGGCGGCAGCGTCCTCGCGATCAGCCAGTTCACGCTCTACGGCGACGCCGCCAGGGGACGTCGACCCTCGTTCGTGGAGGCCGCGGAGCCTGACCAGGCAGAGCACCTGTACCAGGCGTACTGCGACGCGCTGACCGTCCCCGTGGCTCAGGGGGTGTTCGGGGCGCACATGCTCATCGACCTCTGCGCGGACGGGCCGGTCACCATCCGCTTGGAGCGGGCATCGGGTTGACGAGCCGGCGATGCTGTTGTCAACTGACGTGTCTGATGTGACAACAGACGGGCGTAGCCCGTACGTGGGCGCTGACCGGTGGCAATGACGGGGCCGTGTGCGGGCGGGGGGACGTCGGGCTGAAGGCGACCTGCAGGTGATGCATGGCCGACTCGAACGTGCTGCTCGATCCGTACGGGCCGCTGGACGGCGACCTCCAGCGGCTGCTCGACTTCGCCAGCGCCGAGGTGGGGGCGGCGGTGACGTTCGTGCCCCTGCCGGCGCGCAACGGCAGCCAGCGCAGGTCCGCGCACGGGGAGGAGTCGTCGGTGCCGGTGGCGGGCAGGTTGCATCCGCACGGGGTGCTGCGCGTCGCGCTGAGCGGACCGATCGAGGTGCACCTCGCCCGCTTCCTCGTCGCCATCGCGCGCCTGCTCGGGGAACGGCTCGACCAGGCCTACGAGCTGGCCGCCCACGTCCGCGGGCGGGTCGAACGCGTCGACCGCATCCTCGCGCACGACGGTGTCGGGGTCGTCTACCAGCCGATCTTCGACCTGCGTCGAGGCAACGTCGTCGGCGTCGAGGCCCTCGCCCGGTTCGCCGACCCCGCCCTGGAGCCCCAGGAGTGGTTCGTGGAGGCTGACGCTGTCGGGCGTGGGCTCGACCTCGAGGTCCGCGCGGTGGCCCATGCCGTCGCGGCGTTGCGGACGCTGCCCACCGACGTGTACGTGTCGGTCAACGTGTCCCCGACGGTGGCGATGGCGACCGAGCTGCACCGCCTGCTCCGACCGCTGGACCTGGAGCGGCTCGTGTTCGAGATCACCGAGCACGCCCAGGTCACCGACTACGAGGAGCTCAACGAAGCGCTGCAACCGCTGCGCAGCCGCGGTCTGCGCCTGGCTGTGGACGATGCCGGAGCGGGCTTCGCGAGCTTGCGCCACATCCTGCGCATCCACCCGGACATCATCAAGCTCGACATGAGCCTCATCCGCGCCATCGATCGTGACTCGGTGCTGCGCGCGCTCTCGTACTCGATCGCGTCGTTCGGCGCAGCGGTGGAAGCGCAGGTCATCGCGGAGGGCATCGAGACCGAGGGAGAGTATCGCGCCCTGCGCTTCCTCGGGATCGCCTACGGGCAGGGCTTCCTCCTACAGGAACCGGTCGGGCTGTCTGCGCTCGCCCGCGTCACCGGGCGCATCAGCCAGACCATGCCTGCGTGATCGGCAGCCGGCGATCCTTGCCGAACGCCCGCCCGGTGATCTTCACGCCCGGTGCTGCCTGCCGCCGCTTGTACTCCGCGCGGTCGACGAGCGCGATCACCCGGGCGACGACGGCAGGGTCGAAGCCCATGCGCTCGATCTCGACGGGGGGGCGGTCGTGCTCGACGTAGGCCTCGAGGATGGGGTCGAGCACCTCGTAGGGGGGCAGGGAATCGGTGTCCTGCTGACCGGGACGCAGCTCCGCGGTCGGCGGCCTCACGAGGATCGAGTCGGGGATGAGGGGGGTGCCCGCCGACGCGTTGCGATGCTGGCACAGCTCATAGGCGAGCGTCTTGGGCACGTCCTTGATCACCGCGAACCCACCCGCCATGTCTCCGTAGAGCGTGGCGTACCCGACGGCCAGCTCGCTCTTGTTGCCGGTCGCGAGCACGATCGGGCCGTGCTTGTTGGACAGGGCCATGAGCAGCGTGCCGCGGATGCGGGCCTGCAGGTTCTCCTCCGCCACCCCCGGCTCGGTGCCGGCGAACGGCTCGGCCAGGGTCGCGTCGTAGGCCTTCATCACGTCGGTGATCGGCAGCTCGAGGTAGCCGATGCCGAGGCTGTCCGCCACCGCACGCGCGTCTTGCAGGGACTGCTCGGAGGTGTAGGGCGAGGGCATCGTCACCCCAGTCACCGACGCGCCGCCCAGGGCGTCCGCGGCGATGGCGGCCACCAGCGCTGAGTCCAGACCGCCGGACAGGCCCAGGTACGCCCCCTTGAAGCCGTTCTTGCGCACGTAGTCACGGGTGCCGAGGACGAGCGCCGTGTAGACCTCGCCGACAGGGTCGAGGCGCGGCCCGGCGTCGCCGTGCACCTGGCGCACCTCGACGCCGTCGACGTCGACGACCACGAGGTCGGTGGCGAACTGGGCGCCCCGGGCCGCCACCGCTCCGCTGCGATCCGCCACGAACGAATCACCGTCGAAGACGACCTCGTCCTGCCCGCCGACCTGATTGACATAGGCGACGGCTGCGCCGCTCGCGGCCGCGTGATGGCACGCCCAGTGCTCCCGCTCCACGCGCTTGCCGCGGTGGTAAGGGCTCGCGTTGAGGTTCAACACGACCCGCGCCCCCGCATCCGCGGCGTCCTCGACCGGCCCGCGTTCCGCCCACAGGTCCTCGCACACGGTGATCCCGACCCGCGTCCCGGCCACGTCGATCACGCAGGTCCGGGTCCCAGCCCGGAAGTAGCGCGCCTCGTCGAACACCCCGTAGTTGGGCAGCCGCTGCTTGCGGTAGACGGTCTCGACCACGCCGTCGCGCAGCACCGCGGCGGCGTTCGCCAGCGGCGGGTAGGCGGTGGCGCTGCTCGCCACCGGACGCCACGCCTCCTGGGAGGTCTGGGCGAGGTTTTCGACGAAGCCCACCACGAACGCTGCGGGGCCCGTCCGGCGTGCGAGCTCCGCGACGAGCTGCTGCGACCGGGTCACGAAAGCCGGCTTGAGCACGAGATCCTCGGGCGGGTACCCGGTGACCGCGAGCTCGCCCGCGGCGACGAGGTCCGCGCCGGCGTCGACGGCGCGTCCGTAGGCGTTCGCGAGGGCGGCCACGTTCCCCTCGAGGTCCCCGACGAGGGGGTTCAGCTGGGCCAGTGCGAGACGCATCCCTCAGTCCTTCCATCGCGGCACGCCGACCGCCTCTTACCGCGCGGAAACACCTGCGCAACGGGTCGGTGACCGCTCGTCTCCTACCGTGCCGAGCGTACTGGCGCGGCCCGGGCAGCCCCGAGCCTAGAGATTCCAGGAGGCGTTACATGCAAAGAGTGCTGGTCGTCGCCACGGCCCTGGTGCTGGTGTTGCTCGCGCTGGCCGCCCCGGCGTTCGCGCAGGGGAGCGAGGTGGCCACGCAGGAGTCGCTCAACACGACCTTCTTCCTGTTCGTGATGGTGCTCGTATTCCTCATGCACCCCGGCTTCGCGCTGCTCGAAGCGGGCATGACGCAGTCGAGCAACGCCGCCAACATCATGATGAAGAACATGATGGTGGTGTCGATCGCGTTCATCGCCTACTACGCGGTCGGCTGGGGGCTCATGTACGGCACCTCGGTCGTCGGGTTGTTCGGCGGCGACGAGTTCTTCCTGATCCCCGGCACGTACCTCGGCGAGCTCGACGGCTTTGCCTTCCTGTCGAGCGAGTTCATGTTCGACGCGGTCTTCGCGGCCACCGCCGCGACGATCATCTCCGGTGCCGTCGCAGGCCGCATGAACCTGTGGGGCTTCCTGATCCTCGCGGCGGTCATCGTCGCGTTCGTCTACCCGGTCGTCGGCCACTGGGGCTGGGGCGGGGGCTGGCTCGAAGCCGGGCTGGGCTTCCACGACTTCGCCGGCTCGACCATCGTGCACCTGGTGGGCGGGGCAGCAGCGCTCACCGCCGCGGCGATCCTCGGGCCCCGCGTCGACAAGTTCGACCCCGACGGGCAGTCCCGGCTGCTGGCCGGTCACTCGGCGCCCCTGGCGGTCCTCGGCGTGTTCCTGCTGTGGATGGGCTGGTTCGGCTTCAACGGCGGCTCTGTGCTGAACGCCGAGGTTGCGGTCGGTCCGGTGCTCGTCACGACTGCCCTCGCCGCATCTGCGGGGGCGCTCACGGCCGCGCTCTACAGCGCGGTGACCGCCAGAGGCAAGACGGACCTGTCGATGACGGGCAACGGCGTGCTGGCCGGCCTCGTCGGCATCACCGCCGGCGCCGACGTGGTGGCGCCATGGGCTGCGATCCTCGTCGGCGTCGCCGCCGGCATCGTCATCTCCGTCGCGATCCCGTTCGTGGAGCGCGCCAGGATCGACGACGCGGTCGGTGCGTTCAGCGTGCATGGCCTCTGCGGTGTGCTCGGCACCTGGTGGGTCGGCTTCTTCTCGTCCAGCGCGGACGTGGGCCTCGGCCTGCTCTACGGCGGCGAGCTGTCGTTCCTCGCCGTCCAGCTCGGCGGACCGCTCGTGGTGGCGGCGTTCGTCGCGGCGGTGACCGCCGCCGTGTGCTTCGGGCTGAGGGCCGTGAACCTCCTCCGGATCAGCGACGACCACCAGCGCGAGGGCCTCGACGTCGTCGAGCACGGCCTCCCGGGCTACCCGGAAGGCGTGCTCGCGGGAGCCGGCAGCTCGACCGCCGACTGACTGGCGGCCCGTCCTGGCCGGCGGCGGCTGCGCCACGCGGCCGGCGACGGCGCCGGACCGCTACGATCCGGCCAGGACGCGGCCCGGCCAGTCGAAGGGAACGCCCGTGGAGAAGCAACAGGAGTACGTGCTGCGCACCATCGAGGAGCGCGACATCCGCTTCGTGCGGCTGTGGTTCACCGACGTGCTCGGCATGCTCAAGTCAGTGGCGGTCACCTCGTCCGAGATCGAGAACGCGTTCACCGAAGGCATCGGGTTCGACGGGTCCGCCGTGGACGGGTTCGCGCGGGTGCAGGAATCCGACATGCTCGCCTTCCCGGACGCGTCCACGTTCCAGCTGCTGCCATGGCGCCCCGAGGACGCGGGCGTCGCCCGGATGTTCTGCGACATCCGCACCCCCGAGGGAGAGCCGTTCATCGCCGATCCCCGCCACGTCCTGCGACGCAACCTGTCCAAGGCGGCGGACATGGGCTTCACCTTCTACGTCCACCCCGAGATCGAGTTCTTCCTGTTCGAGGCGCACGACGACCCGACCCCCCTCGACCACGGCAGCTACTTCGACCTCACGCCGCTCGACGTCCAGAGCGACTTCCGGCGCCAGGCCATCCAGACGCTCGAGCAGATGGGCATCTCCGTCGAGTACAGCCACCACGAGGTCGCGCCGAGCCAGCACGAGATCGACCTCCGCTACGCCGATGCCCTCACGATGGCTGACAACATCATGACCTACCGGCTCGTCATCAAGGAGACCGCGGCCCACCGGGGGGTGTACGCGACGTTCATGCCCAAGCCGCTCGCCGAGCACTGGGGCAGTGCGATGCACACCCACTTCTCGCTGTTCGACGGGGACACCAACGCGTTCTTCGATGCGGACGACCCCTACCACCTGTCACCCATCGCGCGGCAGTTCACCGCCGGTCTGCTCGCCCACGCCCGCGAGATCTGCGCGGTCTGCTGCCAGTGGGTCAACTCCTACAAGCGGCTCGTGCCCGGCTTCGAGGCGCCGGTGTTCGTCTGCTGGGGCCGCCACAACCGGTCCGCGCTCGTGCGCGTGCCGATGTACAAGCC
>SKPY01000473.1 GCA_007119305.1 Nitriliruptorales bacterium | reverse complement strand
TGCTCCGCGGTGAGGTCGCGCTGCGGCCCGCCGAGCAGCTCGAAGCCCACCATGAACTTGCGCACCGACGTCGAGCGGAGCAGCGGCGGGTAGAAGTGGGCGTGCAGCTGCCAGTGGCCGTGCTCGCCAGGTGCCTCCGGCGCGCCGTGCCACCCCATCGAGTACGGGAAGGGGGCAGCGAACAGGTTGTCGTAGCGGACCAGCAGCCCCTTCAAGGCTCCGGCGAGGCCGTCCCGCTGGGCCGCGTCGAGGTCCGGCAGCCGGCACACGCGCCGCCGCGGCAGCACGAGGGTCTCGAAGGGCCACACTGCCCAGTAGGGAACGACCACGAGCCACTCGTCGGTGTGCACCACCACCCGCTCGCCGAGCGCGGCTTCCACCGCGACGTAGTCCACCAGGAGCGGGGAGCCGTGCCTGTCGAGGTGCGCTCGCTGCGCCTGGTCCTCCCGGGCGGGCTCGGGGGGCAGCAGTGCGCTGGCCCACACCTGACCGTGGGGATGGGGGTTGCTCGCCCCCATCGCCTCGCCCTTGTTCTCGAACACCTGCACCCACGGGAAGCGGCGGCCGAGATCATCCACCTGCTCGGCCCACAGGTCGACGACGCGCCGGATGCCGCCATGGGGCAGCTCCGCCAGCGTGAGGTCGTGGCGCGGGTCGAAGCACAGCACCCGGCAAGTACCCGGCACCCCCTGCGCGCGCAGCAGCGGGTGCGTCGTCTGCTCGCCGCCGCCCGAGTCGGGCACGAGCGCAGGGAAGTCGTTGGTGAAGACGAACGTCGTCTCGTACGCGGGGTTGCGCGCCGCCCCGGCGCGCGCGTTCCCCGGGCACAGGTAGCAGCTCGGATCGTAGGTGGGCCGACGGGGGGGCGGGGTGGCCTCCCGGGCGCCCTGCCAGGGCCGTTGCGTGCGTTCCGCGCTGACGAGCACCCAGTCGTCGGTCAGCGGGTTCCAGCGCCGATGAGGCGTGGAAGGCGTCGGAGCGTCCGCGACGTCGGCGGTCGTGTGGTCGGAGGGCATCGGCGGGGCGAGTATCGGGGATCGGGGGCGAGGGCGCCAGCGCCGAGGCTGGCACGGCAGGTTGCTACAGTCGGCCGCGATGTCGGTCCCGGATGCCAGCGCGTCCCGCCACCGCACCGGTGCCGAGCCGCCGGCTGCGCTGGCCGCCGTCGTCGAGACGCTGGAGTGCCCGCACTGCCGTGACGCCCTCGACCTTGACCGCGGCACCGTCCGCTGTCCGCGCGGTCATGCGTTCGACGTGGCTCGACAGGGCTACGTCAACCTGCTGTCCGGACGGGTGCGGGCGCCCCCGGGGGACAGCCCGGCGATGGTCGAGGCACGCACCGCGTTCCTTGCACGCGGCCACCATGCGGCCCTGGCTGCGCGGGTCGTCGACGCGGCTGCGGCCGCGGCCGGCATCAGTGAGAGGGTCGTGCTCGACGTCGGGGCCGGCACGGGGTACTTCCTCGCTGCGCTCCTCGACGGGCTGCCCGGCCGGTACGGCATCGCGCTCGATGTCTCCAAGTACGCCCTGCGCCGCGCTGCGCGCGCGCACGAGCGCGCGGCTGCAGTGGCCGCCGACGCCTGGCAGCGCCTGCCGCTTCGAGACGCCACAGCCGGCCTCGCGCTGTCCGTCTTCGCGCCCCGCAACGGCGAGGAGCTGCGCCGGGTGCTACACCCCTCGGGTGCGCTCGTCGTCGTCACCCCCACCCCCGCCCACCTCGACGAGCTCGTGCGGTCGCTGTCCCTGCTCACCGTGGACCCGCGCAAGGACGCCCGGCTTGCGGAGCAGCTCGAACCGCACTTCGCGCTCGTCGACCGCGCCACGCACGAGCAGCGCTGGACGCTCACCCACGACGACGTCGCAGCGGCGGTGGCCATGGGACCGAGCGCCTGGCACCTCGACCATGCGCAGACTCGGGAGCGCATCGACCAGCTGCCCGAACCCGTGGCGGTCACCTCGTCGGTGACGCTGTCGTGCTACCGACCCTCCTGACCAAGACACCAGGGAGCGTTCGGCGCGTCGTGCTGCACGCCCATGGCCTGACCCGGCGGCGCCGGCACCAGGGACGTCGGGAGGGTCAGGTCGGGAAGCCGCCGGCGCGACCGAGCAGGGCCGGCGACTGCTTGCCGAGCAGGTCGGCGATCCACGTCCCGGCCTCGGCTGCGGCCTGGGGGTCGACTCCGGTTGCGACGCCGCCCCGCTCGAGCATCCAGCAGAGGTCCTCCGTGGCGATGTTGCCGGTGGCAGCCGGCGCGAAGGGGCAGCCGCCGATCCCGCCGAGGCTGGCATCCAGGGCCGCGACGCCCGCGTCGAGTGCAGCCCAGGCGTTGGCGTAGCCGGTGTTGCGGGTGTTGTGCAGGTGCAGCCGCAGCGGGACCTCCGGAGCCACGTCGGCGACGGCCCGGAGCCGCTCCCGCACCTGGGGCGGTACCGCGACGCCGATCGTGTCGGCCAGAGCGAGCTCCGTCGGACTGCTTGCCGCGGCGGCTCGCGCCACCTCGACGACCTGCGCGGTCTGCACCTCGCCGGTGAACGGGCAACCGAACGCGGCGGCGATCGTGACTGAGGGCCTGATGCCGGCCGAGCGGGCCAGGTCGGCGATCTCGGCCCACACCGCCAGCGTCTCGGACGTGTCGGCGCCCTGATTGCGCTGGTTGAACTCGTCCGTGGCGACCACGACCATGTTGACCTCGTCGACACCCGCGGCGGCGGCGCGCTCGAACCCACGCCGGTTCAGCACGAGGCCGATGTAGCGCACGTCCGGGGGACGGGGCACGGCCGCCATGACGGCTTCGGCGTCGGCCATCTGGGGCACCCGCCCCGGGTGGACGAAGCTCGTCGCCTCGACCCGTCGCACGCCGGCCGCGATCGCGCGTCGGATCAGCTCCACCTTGTGAGTCGCCGGGAGCACGAGGGCCTCGTTCTGGAGGCCGTCCCGGGGACCGACCTCGACGATCTCCACAGCAGTGCGCACACCCTATGTATACAAAATTGACCCGCTGAGCGAAACGTCTCGAAAAATTCTTGACCACTGGCGAGGGGGATCCCTAGGTTGCATACAACCTGGCAGACTGTCGTTAAGAGGTGGCCATGGCGCGGGCCGCGCAGCGAGCGTACGAGCATCTGCGGGAGCGCCTGCTCGCCGGAGAGTTCCCCGCCGGCGCCCGCCTGCCCGAGGAGGAACTCGCTGCCGCCGCCGATGTCAGCCGGACTCCGGTCCGCGAAGCGTTGCACCGGCTGCATGCCGAGGGGCTCGTCGAGTTCGTGCCGAACCGCGGTGCCCACGTCGCCAGCTGGACCGAGCGGGACCTCGACGAGATCTTCGGGCTGCGGGCACTGCTCGAGAGCCACGCGGCCGAGTTGGCTGCGTCCCGCATCGGCACCGCCGAGCTGCGTCGGCTGGCCACCCTGCAGGACCGCATGGACTCCGCGGGCCGGCGCGGCGGGACGCGGGGCCTCGACCGTGTCGCCGAGCTCAACAACGAGCTCCATCAGATCATCCGCGAGGGAGCCGACAACCGCCGGCTCGTCACGCTGATCGGGTCCGTCGTCCAGTCGCCGCTGGTGCACCGCACGTTCCGCCGGTACACGCCCGAGGCGCTCGAGCGGAGCTTCGCCCATCACCGGGAGCTGATCGTCGCGCTCACCGCCCGCGACCCCGCATGGGCGGCCAGCGTGATGCGCTCCCACGTGCTGGCCGCCCGCGATGCGCTGCTCGGCACATCCGCGGCGCACGAGGGGGAGACCGCGTGAGCGCCCCCGCCGGCACCTCCGACGCGGGCGGCCCGCTCGCCGATCTTCGCGTGCTCGAGATGGGTCAGCTGCTTGCGGGCCCGTTCTGTGGGCAGCTGCTGGCTGATTTCGGCGCGGAAGTCATCAAGCTCGAGCAGCCCGGCGCGGGGGACCCCATGCGGCAGTGGGGACGCGAGAAGCCGCACGGCCTCTCGCTGTGGTGGCCGGTGGTCGCCCGCAACAAGAAGTCGGTGACCCTCAACCTGCGGGAGCCGGCCGGCCAGGCGCTCGCCCGCGAGCTCGTCGCGAACGCCGACATCCTCGTCGAGAACTTCCGTCCGGGGACGCTCGAGCGGTGGGGTCTCGGCTACGACGACCTCGCAGCCACCAACCCCGGCATCATCCTCGTCCGGGTGACGGGGTTCGGGCAGACCGGGCCCTACGCCCCGCGCGCCGGCTACGGCTCGATCGGAGAGGCGATGGGCGGGCTGCGCTACGTGACGGGCGAGCCCGACCGCCCGCCGTCGCGCGCGGGCATCTCCATCGGCGATTCGCTCGCGGGGACGTTGGCGGCCTTCGGGGCGGTGATGGCAGTGCACGCCCGCAGGCGCACCGGCCGGGGACAGGTGGTGGACAGCGCCATCTACGAGGCGGTGCTCGCGATGATGGAGTCGCTCATCCCCGAGTACCAGGTGGCGGGCTACACCCGGGAACGCACCGGTGCCATCCTCCCGAACGTTGCGCCCAGCAACGTCTACCCGACCGCGGACGGCGAGAGCGTCCTGATCGCGGCGAACCAGGACACGGTCTTCCGCCGGCTCGCGCACGTGATGGACCGCTCCGAGCTCGCCGAGGACGAGCGCTACGCCACCCACTCAGCCCGCGGTCAGCATCAGGCCGCCCTCGACGACGAGATCGCCGCGTGGAGCGCGACGTTGCCCGCCGACGAACTGCTCGGGCTGCTCGACCAGGGCGGCGTGCCGGCAGGCCGCATCTTCACCGCGAAGGACATGCTCGCCGACCCGCACTTCGAGGCGCGCGACGCGATCGTCCGCCTCGCCCATGCGGACTTCGGCGAGATCGCGATGCACAACGTCGCCCCCCGGCTGTCCGCGACGCCCGGCGCCGTCCGCCACGCCGGACCGGAGCTAGGAGCGCACAACTCCGAGATCTACGGCGGGATCCTCGGGCTCGACGAGGACGACCTCACCCGGCTGCACGACGACGGGATCATCTAGCGGAACGGAGGCTGCAATGCCCTATCGACTCGGAGTGGACGTCGGCGGCACGTTCACCGACCTGTTGCTGATCGACGAGGACAGCGGAGCGACGCATCGAGCCAAGACCCCGTCGACGCCCGACGACCCCTCCCGGGGGGTGTTGAGCGGCATCCAGAAGATCTGCGAGGCGGCGCGGATCGAGCCGAGCGAGCTCGCGCACGTGCTGCACGGCACGACCGTGGCCACGAACGCGGTGCTCGAGGGCAAGGGCGCCCGCGTCGGCCTGCTCGTCACCGAGGGCTACGGGCAGGTGCTGCAGGTCGCGCGCTCCTTCGTGCCGGGGGGTCTGGCCGGTTGGATCATCTGGCCGAAACCCGAGCCGCTCGCCGCCCTCGAGCACACCATCGAGGTGCCCGAGCGCGTCGATGCCCGCGGCGACGTCCTGCGAGCGCTCGACGAGGACGCGCTGCGCGAGGGCCTGCGCGAGCTCAAAGGCCGTGGGGTCGAGGCGCTGACCGTCAGCTTCGTGAACAGCTTCGCCAATGCCGCGCACGAGCGGCGCGCGGCGGAGATCTGCGCCGAGGAGCTGCCGGACCTGCCGGTGTCCCTGTCCAGCCGGGTGCTGCCGGAGATCCGCGAGTACGAGCGGACCCTGACGACGGTGGCCAACTCCTACGTCCGGCCTACGGTGTCCCGCTACGTCACCAACCTCGAAGGCGAGCTCCGGGCGCGGTCGATCGACGCGCGCTTCAACATCCTGCGCAGCGACGGCGGGCTCATGGGCACCGAGGTCGCGAGGGACCATCCGGTGACCATGCTCATGAGCGGACCGGCCGGTGGTGTCTCCGGTGCGCTGTGGATCGCGCAGCAGGCCGGGTACGACAACCTGCTCACGCTCGACATGGGCGGAACCTCCACCGACGTCGCGCTCGTCGAGCGGGGGCAGCCGAAGGTCGGGCGGGAGACCACCGTTGGCGACCTGACCGTGCGCGCCAGCTCGGTCGACGTCCGAACCGTCGGCGCCGGCGGTGGATCGATCGCCCACGTCCCAGAGCTCACCCAGGCGCTGCGTGTCGGGCCGCAGTCGGCGGGAGCAGAACCCGGCCCGGCAGCGTACGGGCAGGGCGGCGAGGCCCCCACGGTCACCGACGCGAACGTCGTGCTCGGGTATCTGCCGCCCAGCCTGCTCGGGGGTGAGATGACCCTCGACACCGAGGCGGCGAAGGCCGCCGTCTCGCAGATCGCCGACGCGATGGGCCTCGACCTCATGCACGCGGCGGCCGGGATCACCGACATCGTCAACGAGAACATGTTCGGCGCCCTGCGGCTCGTGAGCGTCCAGCAGGGGCACGACCCGCGCGAGTTCGCACTGGTGGCGTTCGGTGGCGCGGGACCGCTGCATGCCAACGCCCTCGGCCAGCTGATGGGCTCCTGGCCGGTGATCATCCCGCCGAGCCCGGGCGTCCTGTCGGCCTATGGCGACGCCACGACGGTGCTGCGGAACGAGGCGGCGCGCACGTTCATCCGTCGGTTCGGCGAGACGAGCGACGAGGTGGTGCACGCCGCCTTGGTCGAGCTTGCCGACGAGGCCAGCCAGGCGCTCGCGGCCGAGCGCGAGCAGCCGGAGCACATCCGCTACCAGGTTGACGTGCGCTACCACGGTCAGGGCTTCGAGCTGCCGGTGGACGTCGCGCTCGCCCAGTTCGAGGACCACGGCCTCGACGCCATCCGCCAGACCTTCGACGACGAGCACACGCGGCTGTTCACGTTCGCCCTCGACGCCGAGCACGAGCTCGTGAACCTGCGCGCGATCGTCGAAGGGCGCCAGACGAGCGTCCACCCAGAGCACATCCCGCAAGGGCGCGAGGACCCGTCCGGGGCGCGGATCGGAACCACTCCGATCTGGGTCGAGGGCGGTGAACGGGAGGCGGCCCTGTACGACCGGGCGGGCCTGCAGGCCCGCAACCGGATCGCCGGGCCCGCGATCGTCACCGAGATGGACTCCACGACCCTCATCCTCCCCGACTGCGTCGGTGAGATCGACATCCACGGCAACATCCTCATCCGCCCCGCGCAGGCCTAGCCACAGGAGGCGAGCAACATGGCCCAGATCATCGAACCGAACCCGCGTGAGTTCGCCACCGTCGAGGTCGACCCGGTGACCATCGACATCATCGAGAACGCCCTGCGCAACGCCCGCTACGAGATGGATGCGGTGCTGTTTCGCACGGCCATGAGCCCGGGCATCCGGGAGCAGCACGACGAGTTCCCGATCATCGCCGATCGCAAGGGACGGATGGTCGTGGGTCAGTTCGGGTCCTTCATCAGGGGCTTCCTGGACACCTACAAGGACACGGTGGAGGAGGGCGACGTCTTCCTGACCAGCGATCCGTACAGCTGCGACGCCGCGATCAGCCACGCGAACGACTGGCTCGTGCTCGTGCCCGTGTTCCTCGACGGGGCGCTGGTGGGCTGGGCGGCGATGTTCGGGCACATGACGGACGTGGGCGGCAAGGTGCCCGGCAGCTTGCCGACCGACGCGACGAGCATCTACGAGGAGGGCGTGGTCGTCCCCCCGTTCAAGCTCTACCGCAGGGGCGAGCTCAACGACGAAGGGCTCCGGCTCATCCTCCGGCAGGTGCGGATGAAGGAGTGGAACCGCTCGGACCTGAACGCGATCGTCGCTGCCTGCAGGACCGCGGCCCGGCGGGTGACCGAGCTGTGCCGGCGCTTCGGGACCGAGACCTACCTGTCGACCCTCGACGCGCTGCTCGAGCGCAACCGCCGGGCGATGGCACAGCTGATCAAGACCACGGTCAGCGAGGAGAAGCTGACCTTCACCGACTACATCTGCGATGACGGGCGGGGGCACGGGCCCTACAAGATCCACTGCACGATGTGGCGGGAGGGGGAGAAGGTCGTCCTCGACTTCGAGGGCACCGACCCGCAGGCGGAAGGGTCGATCAACTTCTACTTGAACGAGAACATGTTCAAGATGTTCTTCGGGATCTACATGATCATGGTCTTCGACCCGCAGATCCTGTGGAACGACGGCTTCTACCCGCTCATCGACGTGCGGATCCCCGAGGGCAGCCTGCTGAAGCCCCGCTACCCGGCGGCGCTGTCCTGCCGCACGCACGGCCTGGGGCGCATCTTCGACGTCCTCGGCGGCCTGCTCGGGCAACGCCAGCCGGAGTTCCTGAACGCCGCCGGCTTCTCTTCCTCGCCCCATCTCATGTACTCGGGCTACGACGCGAACGGCGAGTGGTACCAGCTGTATCAGATCGGGTTCGGCGGCATCCCAGGGAGACCGTTCGGGGACGGCCCCGACGGTCACTCGCTGTGGCCGAGCTTCACGAACGTGCCGAACGAGTTCCTCGAGGCGTACTTCCCGCTCGTCATCGACAAGTACGAGACCGTGCCCGACTCGGGCGGCCCCGGGCTGCATCGCGGGGGCAACGGCATCGAGATCGCCTACCGGTTCCTCGAGCCGGGAGAGATCTCGATCCACGACGACCGCTGGTTCACCTACCCCTGGGGGGTGAACGGCGGACTGCCCGGCGGCCGGAGCCGCAAGGTGCTCGTGCGCGCGGACGGCACCACGGAGGTGCTGCCGAGCAAGTGCGACCATGTGCGGGTGGAGCCCGACGACGTCCTGCACTACATCACGTGGGGCGGCGGTGGCTGGGGCGACCCCTACGAGCGGGACCCCGAGCTCGTCGCGAAGGAGGTCGACCGCGGGCTCGTGACACGTGAGGGCGGCCGTCGCTACGGCGTCGTGCTCGACGACGACCTCGGCGTCGACGTGGGGGCGACGGAGAAGCTGCGCGCCCAGCTCCGCGAGCAGCGCGGTGAACCCGCCGTGTTCGACTTCGGCCCACCGATCGAGGAGCTCCGCGCTCGCTGCCTGGAGGAGACCGGCCTGCCCGCCCCCGAGCCGCCTGTCTTCAGCCGAGGCGGAGCATGACCACCCCCGCCCCCCGCCCCACCGGGCCGTTCTCCAGGAACGGCCCGGTGGTGGAGGCCTTGCACCGATGAGCGATCTCACGCACGACTACGAGCAGGCCGGGTTCCGGGGACGCCTCGGCTTCGGGCAGCGACAGGCGCTCCTGGTCGTCGACATCGTGCGCGCCTATCTGGATCCGGCTTCCCCGCTGTATGCCGCTGTCGAGGAGGCAGCCGC
>SKPY01000236.1 GCA_007119305.1 Nitriliruptorales bacterium | reverse complement strand
CGGGGGGTGCTGACCGCCACGTCGCTGGACCCCGGCTGTCTCGTGCAGCTCGCAGACGAGCCGAACGTCCGCGGCTGCCAGCGTCCGGTCGAGCCCGGCATGCAGGTGTGGCCGCAGAACGCGTGGCCGACCCTGCGGGTCGACGTGAAGGCGGCGATCGGCCTGCTGGACCGGTTCCTGCCGGCAGGCTTCTACTACAAGACCTTCATCAAGCCCCGGCGGCTGTGGCCGTGGTACGAGCGGGTGCTGCAGCGCTTCGCCGCCGGCGGCAGCGCCCCGGTCAGCCCGCCCGGCGACTACTGCGACAAGCGCTACGCGCACCCGGATGTGGTCGTGGCCGGCGGCGGGCCCGCCGGGATGGCCGCAGCCCAGGCGGCCGCCGAGGCCGGCGCGCAGGTCATGCTCGTCGAGGAGGAGCGCGACCTCGGCGGCCAGTTGCGCTACGGCAACGACGCCGAGCGCGCGCTGCTCGCCGACCTGCGCACGGCGCTCACCGCGAGCGAGGGCGTGGAGGTGCTGACCGACTCGGTTGTCAGCGGACGCTACGACGACAACTGGGTCGCGATCGTGCAACGCGGTCATCCGGGCGTGCGCGAGCGGCTCATCAAGGCGCGGGCGAAGTCTCTGGTCGTGGCCGCCGGCCTGATCGAGCGGCCGTACGTGTTCGCCGGAAACGACGTGCCCGGCGTGATGCTGTCCACCGCCGCCCGGCGCCTCATCAACCTGTACGCGGTCAAGCCCGGCCACCGGGCAGTCGTCCTGACCGCCAATCCCGAGGGCGACGTCGCGGTCGCGGATCTCAAGCGTGCGGGCGTGGAGGTCGCGCGCGTAGAGGACGCCCGGCTGGGCGGGGACCTCGTGCGGGTGCACGGCCGGCGGGGCGTGCGCGCGGTCGAGGTCGCCGACGGCAGCACGCTGGACTGCGACCTCGTGGTCACGGCCACCGGGTGGACGGCGCCGACGTCGCTGCTGAACATGGCCGGGGACCAGCCCCGCTACCGGCCCGAGGCGGCACGCTTCGTCCCCGAGCCGGCGCGGCTCGCCCCTGGTGTGCTCGCCACCGGTGGGATCGTCGGCGACGCCTCGCTCGAGCAGCACATCGCCCACGGGCGCGCCGTCGGCCGCGAGGCCGCCAGGCACGCCCGGCAGGTCGGCCGTGCCCGACGCCGGGGCCTGCCGCAGCTGCGGGCCGCCGCCACCACCCCGGCAGGAGACGACGCGGAGCAAGCCGAGGCTCTGCCGGAGCTGCGGCCCGAGCCGCACCCGGCGCTGTTCCGCGGCCGCACCCACGGGCTCGTCGACTTCTCCGAGGATGTCTCCAGCAAGGACCTCGTCGCCGCCGTGCGGGAAGGCTACGCCTCCGTGGAGCTCGTCAAGCGCTACACGACCGCCACGATGGGGTCGGCACAGGGCAAGCTCGAGACCGTCAACGCAGTCGCCATCATCGCCGAGGCGACGGGCAAGACGATCGGCGCCGTGGGCACGACCGTGTGGCGTCCGCCGTACCAGCCCGTCACGCTCGGCACGCTCGCCGGCCGCACCCACGAGCCGGTCCGCTACTCGCCGATGCAGCCGTGGCACGAGCGCCACGGCGCCAGGCCGCTCATCGCCGGGGCGTGGATCCGCCCCGACCACTACGGCAACCCCGCCGCGGAGGTGCGCTGCGTCCGCGAGCGGGTCGGGCTGATCGACATCACCCCGATCGGCAAGCTCGACCTGCGCGGCCCGGACGTCCCGAGGCTGTTGAACCTGCTCTACACCAACAAGTGGTCGCAGCTCCCCGTCGGCCGGGTCCGCTACGGGCTGATGTGCGCCGAGGACGGCGTCGTGCTCGACGACGGCGTCACCGGACGCCTGGGCGAGGACCAGTACCTCATGAGCACCACCTCCGCCGGGGCGGCCACCGTGTGGGAGTGGGTGGAGCGCTGGCTGCAGACCGAGCACCCCGGCTGGCAGGTGCACGTCACCCCCGTGACGACCGCCTACGCGAGCATGAACCTCGCCGGGCCGCGCTCCCGGGAGCTGCTCGAGCGGCTGTGCGACGGCGTGGAGCTGTCCAACGACGCCTTCCCCTACCTGCACGTCCGACAGGCCCGGGTCGCCGGTGTCGACGGCTGCGTCATGTGGCGGATCGGGTTCACCGGCGAGCTGAGCTATGAGCTGCACGTGCCGGCCGGCTACGGGCTGCACGTCTGGGAGACGCTGCTGCGCGCGGGCCGCGACCTCGGTATCGGCGTCTTCGGCGTCGAGGCGCAGCGGATCATGCGGCTCGAGAAGGGCCACCTCATCGTGGGCCAGGACACCGACGGGCTGACGCGCGCGTGGTCGGCGGGCATCGACTGGGCGCTCAAGCTCGACAAGGACGACTTCGCCGGCAAGCCGGAGCTCGTCTGGCAGCGTGACGACGGCATCAGCTGGAGGCTGGTGGGCCTGCAGCCCCACGACGGCGCGCTCGTGCCGGCGGAGTCGAGCCAGATCGTCGAGGGCGCCGCGACGGTCGTGGGGCGGGTCACCTCCAGTCGCATGTCTCCAACCCTCGGCCGCGCGATCTGCCTTGGCTTCGTCGCCGCGCGCCTCGCCGTGCCCGGCACCAGCGTCACCGTGCTGCTGCCGGACGGGCGGCGCGTCGGCGCCCGCGTGCTGGAGGGCCCCTGCCACGTCGACCCTGCCGGGGAGCGCCTGCGTGCATGACGCGCCGCTGGCCCGCAGCCCGATCCCGACATCGGGTCCGACGACCACGGTGGCCGGCTGGGTGGTCCAGGCGCGCCGCAGCGACGCCGACCTCACCCTGGCCGACTGCACGCCGCTGGCCAAGGTGCAGGTGCGCGCCGCTGCGGGCGGCGGCGCTGCCCGCGCGCTCGCTATCCCCCACGGCCGCAGCGCCCGCGCTGCGCACGGGTCACTCGTGGTCGGCTCCGGTCCGGGCGAGTGGCTGCTGCTCGGCCCGGCCGGCAGCGGCGAAGCCCTCGCCGCGCGGATGCGAGCGCGACTCGCAGCCGCCGCCGACGGCGAGCTCGTGACCGTGAGCGACCTGACTCACGGCGGCGCGCTGCTGCGGCTCGTCGGTGTCCGCAGCGCCGAGGTGCTCGCCAAGGTCTGCGCCATCGACTTCTCCGAAGCGGTCACGCCCGACGGCGCCGCCTTGCGCAGCACCGTCGCGCGGGTCGTGACCGACGTCGTCCGCGACGACCGCAACAGCCAGCCCAGCTACCTGCTGCACTGCGACACGTCCACCGGTGCGTACCTGTTCGACGCCCTGCTCGACGCCGGCGCCGAGTTCGGTATCGACGTCGACGGCTTTCCTGCCTCGGCGCTGTAGGCCCGCTGGCTCCCGGTAGGGCTGCAGTGCGCCCCAGCGCGTGTGGTCCCCGAACCCGACGTGCCGTCAGGGCGGCCGCGACGGCCGCCAACCTCGGCCCTGCCCCGTCACCGTCTGGCGAACTCGATGAACTCCTGCTCGTTCTCGACGGTGGCCCAGCGCTCGGTGACCTGACCCGCCGCGTTGTAGTGGCAGACCTCGCAGACCTTCCACGAGCGCGGCCCGTCGGGCACGTCGAAGACCACTTGTGAGAGCGTGACCACGTGCTCGCCGTTGTCGAGGATGTCGTGGACCTCCGTCCGGACCGGCGCCTCCCACAGCGGTGCGAAGAAGCGCTCCCAGACCTCCGCACGGCCTTGAAGCGTCCCCTGCAGCGGGCCGTGCCAGTCGACGTCCTCGGCGAGCACCCCGAGTAGCGTGTCGCGGTCGCGATCGTTGAATGCTTCGTATGCGGTGCGCAGGGCCTGCGCACCGGGACCCTCCTGGCCGCTCACCATGGCTGCCCTCCTCGTTGTTGTCCAGCTCTGCTGGCTTCATCCTGCTGCCGCCCCCAGCGGTCGTGTCAAGGGTGACGGGCTCGGTCCGGACCGCGGCGAGCGCCCCCCGGACGTCGAGCAGCTCGCGGCCAGCCTCCGACGTGTCAACGTCCACGGTCACGTGACGGAGTCCGCAGCTGCGGCCCGCTCGTCGGCGTCGCCGAGGTCCTCGGCGCGGCGCTCCTGGGCTATCGTCGCTTGGACCATGGGCGACCACGTCGGCACCCAGTGGCCCCTGCGCCGACTCGACCCCGCCCGCGGCTACAAACCGCTCGACGCCGGCAACGGGCTCGTCGCCGCCTCGGTGTCCGCCGGCGACGCACCCCTGCCGCTGCTGACGCAGTGGTGGCTGCTCGAGAACACCGGCGAGGAGGCCGTCACATGGTCGTATCACCGTCGGCAGCTGCCCATCTGGCGCGGGCGAGCATGTCCCAGCTCACCGAGGGCGGGGGTCATCCCTCTACCTGAGGTCGAGGTCGAGGTCTTCGACGACGGGCGGCGCTCACGCTGGAGGGCCAGTGCTCCGGCACGACGCGGCCACTGGGAGCTCAGCAGCGGACACGGCCTGGAGCTCGTACGGGACGACCTGCTCGGCGCACCTCCGCCGCTGACCGGCCCCGGCTCGCACTGACGACGCGCCGCGCCCCGGGAATCACCGGAGCCCTTGCGGTGCAAGGGCTCCGGGGTGGCGCGCCAGGGAGGATTCGAACCCCCGACCTTCTGATCCGTAGTCAGACGCTCTATCCACTGAGCTACTGGCGCCGGGTCCCCCGACTCGACCTGCGGTCTTGCGCTCTGGCGGGCCGGTGGGGGTCGCTGCACAGCGTCCTACAGCTTCTGATCGTCTACTGCTTCCCAGCGGCTGAGGAGCAACGCTGCGCGACAGCCATGGTAGCGAACTCGAGCCGCTCATCACCAGTTGGCCACGAGACCTGTTTGTGCGATCCGTGGATGGGGCGTCGGCGGCTGGTTATTGGTGAGCACGGGCGAGGACGGAAGGGCCATCGCCTGGGTCAAAGACGGGCGCAGCCTGAGCTCCGCGGTGTTTCGAGCCAAGAGGGGCTCCGCCAACGGTGGAGCCCCTCTTGGCTCGTAGCAGTGATGTCAGCTATTGCCCGTAGTGGTGGCAGGCAACGTACCCGAACGGCAGATGCAACACCTCGTCCTGGGGACACGGCTGCCCCGTGTACAGATTCGCTCGGATCAGCGGCTCGGTTCCTCTGAAGGACCCGTCTGCGCCGAACACCAGCACCGGGATGCTCGGGTCGCCCAAGCGCTCGAAGCAGGTCGCGCTTGGCGACACCCAGTGCGGCTCACCCGCATACCCACTATCCTCCCGCTCGTCAATGGCCAGCCCGTTCGCCGGGACGGGACGGTCCGGCTTTCCTTGGCGGCTGAGCGTGGACGCGCTTGGGACGCGCTCCACTGTTCCCGCCACTCCCATCGTCGCCAGGCCGCCTCACCATCGGCGCCTGTCGCGGCGGGGACTCCACACCGTCCGGAGGGCGGTGGGTAGGGCTTGTTGCGCTGGGGTCCTCGGCGCACCGAACGCTCGGGGCTGCGGATCCCGGGTCGCCAGCGTGGTGGCGAAGGTCGCCGGCCGTGGAATGACCCCGCCGACTTCGTCCGCTCCGACGACCCCGGCGGCACCCGCCTACGGCAGGTCGATCAGCACCTTGCCGACCGCGCCGCCGCGCACGGCGTCGTGGGCCGCGGCGATGTCCTCGAGCGGGTAGCGGTGCACCGGCAGGGGCTGCAGGGCCTTGGCGCGCAGCGCCTCGGTGATGTCGGCGACCGCCAGGTCGAGCATCGTCTGGGTGAGGCCGTACACCAGCACGAAGCGGAGGAGCACGTTGCCGCGCATCAGCGGGAAGATCGGCACGCTCGCCTCCTCGCGGTCGCGGGCGTAGGCGGCGACGACGGCGTGCGGGGCGAGGCAGTCGTGATAGCTGGCCAGGTTGGTGGCCGGCGCGACCTCGACGACGCGGTGCAGGCCGTCGGGCGCCGCGGCGCGCAGCTGCGCGGGGAAGTCGTCGGCGCGGTAGTTGAGCACCGTCTGCGCGCCGGCGTCCGCGGCGAGGCGGCCTTTCTCCGCGCTGCTCACCGTCGCGATGACGTGCGCGCCGCCCCACTGGGCGAGCTGCACCGCCGCGTGCCCGACCGCGCCGGCGCCGCCGGTCACGAGCACGATCCGCCCGGCCACCGACCCGTCGGCGAACAGGCAGCGGTGAGCGGTGATCGCGGGGATGCCGAGCCCCGCGCCGTGGTCGAACGACACGGCCTCGGGCAGGGCGACCGCTTGCTCCTGCGGCAGGCACACCAGCTGCGCGGCCGTGCCCGTCGGGCGGCCGGCGGCCGCGTGGTAGACCCACACGCGCTCGCCCAGGCGTTCGTCGCCGACGCCGGGGCCGACCGCGTCCACGACCCCTGCGCCGTCCTGGTTCGGCACCTGCTGTCGCCAGGGCCGCTCCGTGGCGGCGTTGCGGGCCTTCCAGTCGGTCGGGTTCACCCCGGACACGTGCACCCGCACGCGCACCTCCCCGGGTCCTGGCTCGGGGTCGGGCAGATCCACGATCCGCAGGACCCCGCGCTGTTCGCCGGACGTGTCGTACACCGCTGCGCGCATCCGGCGCTCCGTTCCCTCGTCAGCCGCCAGGCCTGGTCGGCTCGCCCGGGCCGCGTTCGCGCAAGGCACCAACCAGCGTCACAGGATGCCTGCCCGGCGGCGGCCGGGCCAGCACGGCGGCACGCGGTTGGTCATCCCTGAGCGGGGCACGGGACCCCTTGACGTCGCCTGCCCCCGCAGTAGCGTGCGCCCCGGAGGCTCCGCCGGGGTGCCCACAAGCGAAACCAGCGCTCGCCCAGCTGGCTGTTGCGGCTGGCCGAGCAGGAAGGGAGCAACCATGTGCCTTGCAGGGACCCGCGAGACGATCAGCGCGCGCCAGGTGAGCGTCAACAGCACCATCAAGCCACTGCCACGACGCGTCCGAGCCACCACCGCCGACGACCGCCAACCGCACGGGTGACCGTTCCCGGGTATCGAGACGGGCGCTGCTCGGCGCCGGGCTGGGCGCGGCGCTGACCGCCGCCTTGCCGGCCACGCCCGCCCTCGCCCGGCGGGTGCCCACCCGCGACATCGTCGACCTCACCCAGGTCTTCGCGGTGGACATGCCGACGTTCGGGCCCGAGAAGCCGCACCGGGAGACGATGGCGGACTTCCCGATGCCGCCGGACGGTGACTTCGGCTTCTACAACCAGCGCTGGACCTTCACCGAGCATGTGGGCACGCACATCGACCCTCCTGGGCACGTGATCGGCGGCGGCCGGCTGACGCCTGAGGTGACGCCCGACGAGCTCCTCGTCCCCGCCGTCGTGATCGACATCCGCGCCAAGGCCGCAGCCGACCCGAACGCGACCGTCACCGTCGACGACGTGGTGGCCTTCGAGCGCCGCCACGGCCGCATCCCCCGCGGTGCGGCGGTGCTCATGGACTCGGGCTGGGCCGACCGCTGGGACGACGGTGATCTCGCCTACCGCGGGACCGACTCCCTCGAGGAGTTCCCCTTCAACTTCCCCGGCTTCGATCCCGAGGCCTGCGACTTCCTCATCAGGCGACGCGACATCGTGGGCGTCGGCGTGGACACCCTGAGCACCGACCCCGGCGAGTCAGTCGACTTCCCCGCCCACGAGGTGCTCGGGCGCGCTGACCGCTGGGGGCTGGAGAACCTCGCCAACCTGGAGCGCCTGCCGCCACGGGGTGCCACGCTCGTCGTGGGCCTGGTGCCATGGGAAGCCGGGTCCGGCGGCCCGTGTCGGGTGCTCGCCTTCTGGTAGCCGAGCACGCGAGCGCACGCCAAAGGGCTGCTCGCAGGCGACGAATGTGCCCCGCAGGGGCCGCACCGCCGGTCAGGGTCTTGACATCGTGACGACCGGGACGGTCCAGGTTCCCACATGATCGGGGCGGCGGGGTGATCGCGTCGCCGCCTGCTGGCAGAGCGCAGCCGGTGCAGGCCAGCCCCCCCGGACGAGGGAGGAACCCAACCCCCGGCCGTGGGGTGTGCGGGCGATGCATCGGCGTATAGTCGGGCCTAGCGGGGTGGCGTGCGGAGGCCCACGATGAGCGACCAGCGGGCGATCGGAGGCGGCGCGGCAGGCGGTACCGGTGCGGGCGGGGCGGAAGAGCCCGCGAGTCCGGTCACGGCCCAGGCAGAAGCCGCGGCCGGGCGGGCGCCCGAGGACGGCATCGCGCTGTGTCTGTCCGGGGGCGGGTACCGGGCGATGCTCTTCCACCTGGGGGCGCTGTGGCGGCTGAACGAGGCCGGCTACCTCAGGCGGCTGCAGCGAATCTCGAGCGTGTCGGGGGGCTCGATCACCGCCGGGGTGCTGGGTGCGGCGTGGCCGAGCCTGCGCTTCGACGCCGACGACGTGGCCGGGGGGTTCGCCGAGGCGGTGGTGGCGCCGGTGCGCAGGATCGCCGCCGCGACGATCGACCGGGGCTCGGTGCTGCGCGGCCTGGTGCTGCCCGGAACGGTGAGCGCCCGGCTCGCGCGGGCCTACGACCGGCTGGCGTTCGACGGGCGCAGCCTGCAGGACCTGCCCGCCGATGGCGAGGGGCCGCGCTTCGTCCTCAACGCCACGAACCTGCAGACGGGGACGCTGTGGCGGTTCTCGCGCCCATACATGGCCGACTATCGCGTCGGGCGGGTGGACAACCCCGAGGTGTCGTTGGCGACCGCGGTGGCGGCGTCCTCGGCGTTCCCGCCGTTCCTGTCACCGCTGCTGCTCAAGGTCGACGCCGGCGCCTACAGCGCCGAGTCGGCAGCGTGGGAGCTGCACCGCAAGCCGTTCACCACCAGGGTGCACCTCAGCGACGGCGGCGTGTACGACAACCTGGGGCTGGAGACCGCGTGGAAGCGCTACCGCACCGTGCTGGTCAGCGACGGCGGCGGCCAGATGGCGCCCGTGCGGCGGCCGCCCCGCACGTGGGCGCGCCACAGCCTGCGGGTGCTGACGGTGATCGACAACCAGGTGCGCAGCCTGCGCAAGCGGCAGGTGATCGCCGGCTTCCAGCGCGGCGATCGTGACGGCACCTACTGGGGCATCCGCACCGACGTCGCCGACTATGGGCTTGCCGATCCGTTGCCCTGCCCCCACCCGCAGACGCTGGCGCTGGCTGCGCTGCCCACGCGGCTGCGGGCGCTGCCGACCCGCCAGCAGGAGGCGCTGATCAACTGGGGCTACGCGGTGTGCGACGCGGCCATGCGGCGCTGGGTCGACCCGGCGTTGCCGCGGCCGG
>SKPY01000151.1 GCA_007119305.1 Nitriliruptorales bacterium | reverse complement strand
GGCTCGGCGAACGCGCTGAACTCCGCCGCGCTCACGTCACGCCAGGTGATCTGCGGGGTCCAGAACACCCCCACCGCCCCGAAGGCGAACTCGCGCTCGGGGATCTCGCCGAGCTTCTCCCAGCCGGGCAGTCCCCGGTCGAGGGTGAGCGCCTCGAGCGGCCGTTCGACCTCGAGGCCCCGCCAGCGCGCCAGCCGGTTGGGCAGGTCCCGCACCCAGATCGACGTGACGAGCAGCGGGGTGCGCACTCGGAGCAGGTCGACCGTCTTGACCGCGTGCCAGGTCGTCGCGACGTCGGCGTCGACGATCACGTGCTCCACCAGGGCGGCGTCGTAAGCCGGTAGGCACCACTCGATGAGCAGCGGCTCGTCGGGGTCGACGGGCAGCTCCCGATCCGCTGGGAGGTCGGTGATGCTCATGGCCGCTCCTTGCCCTCGGCCCCGAGCATCGCCCGGGAGCACGGCAGCCGGTGAGGGTCGAACGGCCCCGAGCCGGCGGTCCGCTCGGCCCCGACCCCGGTCAGGAGATGCGGGCCCCGGCCTCCTGCATGGCGCGGTAGGCCTTGTCGTCGTCGCCGGGGGCGAGGTTCACCGCGCGGGTGGCGTCGCTTACCACGGTCGTGTCGAACCCGAGCCGGCGGGCGTCGAGCACGGTCGCCTGCACGCAGACGTCCTGCGCGAGCCCCACCACGACGACATGCGCGGTGCCGCGGTCACGCAGGATCTGCTCGAGCTCGGTGGCGGACTCCGCGCCGCTTTCGGGGTCGCGCACGGCAAAGCCCGAGTAGCCGTCGCCCCCATCGACGCCCTTGCGCACGACCGGGCCCTCCACGACGAGGTCGGGATGGAACTGCGCACCCCAGGTGTCCTGCACGCAGTGCGTGGGCCACACCCCGCCGTCCTTCTCGAAGTGGGGGGTGGTCGGCGGGTGCCAGTCCTGCGTGTAGACGACCAGCGCCCCGGCCTTCCTGGCCCGGTCGATCTCCCGGTTCGCGGCCTGGACCACGTCCTCGCCGCCGTCGACGTAGAGGTTGCCGTTCGGGTCGGCGAAGTCGTTCTGCACATCGACGACGACCAGGGCGGTCCGCTCGTCGTAGTCGATGCCCTCTGGGTGGGGTGCTGGCTGTCTCATCGTTCACCTCGATCGGCTGACGGCATCTGCGGGCAGGCGTCCCCTCTCCTACCTCTACCCCCTTCCCTGCGGCGGGTACACTGGCACCCGCGGGCCGTGCCGGCGGGTGCCACGCCGCCGCCGCCCGTGCCCCCCACTCCCCGACCGAGGTCCGTCATGCCGACCGACAGCGCCCTGCTCGCGGACACCGCCACCCGGCGCACGTTCGCGATCATCTCGCATCCCGACGCCGGGAAGACGACGCTGACCGAGAAGTTCCTGCTCTACGCCGGTGCGGTGCACGAGGCCGGGGCGGTGAAGTCGCGCAAGCAGGCGCGCACCGCGGTGTCGGACTGGATGGCGCTGGAGCAGGAGCGCGGCATCTCCATCTCGTCCACGGTGCTGCACTTCGCCTACGGCCGCTGGCACTTCAACCTGCTCGACACCCCCGGCCACGCGGACTTCTCCGAGGACACCTACCGGACGCTGTGCGCGGCCGACGCCGCTGTGATGGTGCTCGACAACGCCAAGGGCCTCGAGCCGCAGACCCTCAAGCTGTTCAAGGTCTGCCGCGACCGCGGGCTGCCGATCGTGACGTTCGTGAACAAGTGCGACCGGCCCGGCAAGGAGCCCCTCGGCCTGCTCGACGAGATCGAGTCCGAGATCGGGCTCGAGCCCGTGCCGCTAACCTGGCCCGTCGCCGACGGGGCCGACTTCGCCGGCGTCGTCGACCGCCAGACGGGCGAGCTCGTGCGCTTCGACCGGACTGCCCACGGGGCCACTGTCGGCCTCGAGCATCGCGTCCCCGTCGCCAAGGCCGAGCCGGAGAACTGCCCGCAGACGCGCTGGGACGCCGCCTTCGAGGAGCTCGAGCTGCTCGACCTCGACGGCCGCGACCTCGACCACGACGCCTTCCTCGCCGGCCGCCAGACCCCGGTCTTCTTCGGCTCGGCACTGGCGAACTTCGGGGTACGCCAGCTGCTCGAGGGCTTCGCGGAGCTCGCGCCGGCGCCCGCCCCGCAACCCGACGCAGCCGGGGCGCGCCGGCCCCTCGACGCCCCCTTCTCGGCGCTCGTGTTCAAGGTCCAGGCCAACATGAACCCGCGCCATCGCGACCGGGTGGCCTTCCTGCGCGTGCAGTCAGGCCGCTTCGCGCGCGGCATGACCGCGACCCTGGCGCGCACCGGCAAGCCGTTCCAGCTCAAGTACGCCCACCAGCTGTTCGCGCGCGACCGCGCGACCGTCGACGCGGCGGTGCCCGGCGACATCGTCGGCGTGGTCAACGCCACGGGCCTGCAGGTGGGCGACACGCTGCACGCGCCCGACGCGCCGCTGGTGTTCCCGCCGATCCCGGCCTTCACCCCGGAGCGCTTCGCCCGCGTCCGCAACCGCGACACCGCCCGCTACAAGCAGTTCCGCTCCGGGCTCGTGCAGCTCGATGAGGAAGGCGTCGTGCACGTGCTGCGCCGGCCCGAGCTCGGCGAGCAGGAGCCGATCTTCGCGGGCGTCGGCCAGCTGCAGTTCGAGGTCGCCCAGTACCGCATGGCCAACGAGTTCGGCGCCGAGGTCTCCCTCGAGCCCGCGCCGTGGCAGCTCGCCCGCGGCATCGACCCGCGCCACGCCGACCGGCTGCGCAACCAGCGCGGCGCCGCCGTGGTCGAGACCCGCGACGGCACGCCGCTCGTGCTGTTCAGCAACGAGCACGCGCTGCGCTGGGCGCAAGAAGACCACCCGGAGGTGGAGTTCGCCGAGCTGGGTCTCGCCCGCTCCCGCTGACGGCGGCGCTCCGCCGGATCGGCCGAGCAGGGCTGCTGCGCCCGACCACGGGCAGTTGGGTGACTGGCGGAGGCTGAGGGATTCGAACCCTCGAGGGGCGGTTAAACCCCAACTCGATTAGCAATCGAGCGCACTAGACCAGACTATGCGAAGCCTCCTCGGACCCCTCGCGAGGGACGCGGGACAGTGTAGCGAACCCGCCCCCTCGGCGGCACGGCGAGACGCGAGCGGCGCGAGCCTGTGTAGCGGCCGCTTCACGGTCCGCGCACGGCCACGCGGGCTGTAGCCAGCGTCGCGCCCGTGTCAGACTGGCCGCCTGGAGGTGTGGCCGAGTCTGGTTGAAGGCGCCGGTCTTGAAAACCGGTAGGGGCCGCTGGTCCCTCGTGGGTTCGAATCCCACCGCCTCCGCGCTGACCAGGGACAACGCCCGGCCGCACGTGCCGGCGGGGCGTCGGCGGGACGCCGGATGCCATCACACGCCTGCGCCGCACCGTGCTGGGGTCTGATCACGCCGGGCACGTCACGGGTTGACGGATCGGCCGTGCCCGAACCGGCCGTGAGCAGACAAAGGAGCACTGCCATGACCATCGCCGAAGAGCAGGTTGTGGAGCGTCTGGCTGCAGCGGAGCAGCGGTCCGCAACTGCCTTTAAGGATGCTTTAACGACGATCGGGATCATCGCCGCGAAGACCGGCTCGGCGCCCGCTCATCGCATCGGAGGGGTTGCTCATGGTTTCGCGTTCGCTTCGCCTTCGGTCCGTTGCCTGCGTGCTTGCTCTGCTCCTGGCCGTCGCGCTCGTCCCGCTGCCGAGCCCGGCGCTCGCGAGTCACTCGGGCTGCGTCCCCGCGAACTTCGCGACCATCATCGGCGGGCCGTGGCCACTCTCCTGGAGCTACGACTACAACATCTGCGACGTGCCCGACATCGACCAGCGCAAGACCGTTGACTCCCCGGCGAACATCGGCGGGCTGCCGAACAACGGCAACTGCTACTGCGTACCCACCGCGACGCTGAACTGGATGTCCCACATCGCCCGGCACGGCTACCCCGAGCTCGCCCCAGGACCCGACAACTACCAGCTCGGCCCGCCGTTCTTCGTCGACCGCTACAACGCGATGACGTTCTACCAGGCGATCCTCGGCGGCTCGGCGTACATGGATCTCAACCCGGGTCCGCGCTCGGAGACAGGCGGCTGCGGCGTCGGTCCGACGAAGACCGTGCCGGCGATCAAGCAGTGGTTCAACGATGCGGGACTCGGGTCGAGCTTCACGGTCGTCTACGAGGGCCAGCAGGCCGGCTCGACCTACGTGCCCCGCATCAGTGACGCGGCGCTCGCAGGCGTGTGGGGAAGCCTCGTGATCCTACGCATCGGCTGGTACACCGAATCGGGTGGGGTCCTGTCGCGCAACGGCGGTCACGTCGTCTCTCTCGTGAAGGCGGACGGGCCGCACCCCTTCGGTGATCTCGAGCTCTCGATCGTCGGCTTCAAGGACCCCTGGACCCAGGCGGGCGCCGACAACTTCAGCCAGTCGCAGTTCGTGCGGGAGATCGCCAACGCCGGCGACGTCACCGAGACCTACGCCTCGGGCGAGACCACCGTCGAGCGCACCCGCACCCGCTTCTACGGGTACGGCAGCAACACCGGCCGGATGGACGGCTACTACGCGATCACGCCGAAGTACGGACTCGGCGACGGCCCCAACCACAGCGTCATCCTCTTGCAGCCGACGTCGCTGTCGAACATCGCCGGGGGACCGCCACCGCCGCCCACGCACTCCAGGCTCCTGCCGGGCGACCCGCCGGTGGTCGACTTCGCGATCTTCCCGCACCGTCCCATCCAGCCCTTCGTGGTCGAGGACGCCGAGGAGATCGGCGCAGTGGACCTGTTGACGGGCGAGGTCGGCACGTTCTCGACGCTCCGGGGGGTGCGCCGGCTCGCGTTCGGCGGGTTCGACGGCCACCTCTACGCGCTCGTGCCCGACGGCATCGCCGCGCTCGGGCGCGACGGCGAGGTCATCGACACCATCTCCGTGAGCTGGCCGTTGCACGAGATCGCGTTCGACGAGGCCGGGCAGCTCGTGGTCGCGCTCGACGCGGACGGCGGGCAGCTGCACCTGTTCACGCCCGACGGGACGTCGGTTCGCGCCGTCGAGCTCCCAGGCTGGCCTGGCGGCGACGCCTCGCTGACCGTCGACCCGCGCAGCGGCGACGTGTGGGCGCTGCCCGACGGGACGGCGACCGCGTGGCGGGTTCCCCCCGACGGGGACCCGACGACCGTCGAGCTCGGTGACGGTAGCGCCCTGACCGGCCTGCACGCCGGCGACGACGAGCGACTCTATGCGATCGCCGACGGGCAGGTGGCCTCGTTCCGCACCGACGGGGGCGCGGCGGGCGACACGCCGTTCGACGGCCAACAAGCGCACAGCAAGGTGCGCATCCTGCAGACCTGGAGCAACGCCGAGCCGGACGACGAGGTCGGCCCGGAGTGGGACAACGTCACACCCGACGACGCCTCGAGCGACTCGCGCTACCTGCTGCTCGCCCGGGACCGCCCCGTGGAGCGTGTGGGCGGCACCCACACCGCGCAGGCGCTGTTCCACGACGACGAGGGCGCCGTCGCGAACGTGGACATCCGCTACGAGGTCGTGGGGCCAGGGGCAAAGAGCGGCGTGGTCCGCACCGGCCCCGACGGGGTCGCGACGCTGTCGTGGAGCTCCGACGAACCCGGCGAGGACGTCGTGACCGCGTTCGCGGACCTCGACGGCGACGGCGAGCACGACGACGGCGAGCCCCTCGCCGCCGAGACCGTCGCGTGGACCCCGGCAGGCGACGCGTCCCGGCTGTCCGGCCCGACCCGGTTCGAGACCGCGGTCGCCGCGTCGGCCGACACGTTCGCCGACGGCACCGCCGACGCGGTCGTGCTCGCCCGCGCCGACGACTTCGCCGACGGCCTCACCGCCGTCCCCCTCGCCATCGACCGCGACGCCCCCCTGCTGCTGTCCGCACGCGACCGGCTGCCCGCCGCGACCCTCGCCGAGATCGAGCGGGTCCTGCCAGCCGGCGGCGACGTGCTCATCGTCGGCGGCGAGGCGGTCATCTCCGCAAGTGTCGACGAAGCGCTGCGCGCCGCCGGCTTCACGACCCAACGCCACGCCGGACGCGACCGCTTCGAGACCTCCGTCGCCGTCGCCCGCGCGCTCGGCGACCCCGGCCACCACCTGCTCGTCACCGGACTGAACTTCGCCGACGCGCTCGCCGTCGGCCCCGCCGCGGTCGAGGCCAACGCCGCGATCCTGCTCACCGCCGGCGAACGGATGCCCACCTCGGTCGCCGCCTACCTCGACGAGCACGGCGGCACGGCCGACGTCGCAGTCGGCGGGCCCGCCGCCCGCGCCGCACCCGACCTGCCCGCAGTCGTCGGCGCCGACCGGGTCGCCACCGCGGTCACGCTCGCCGAGGCGTTCTTCCTCGACCCGCTCACCGCCGGGCTCGCGAGCAGCCTCGACTTCCCCGACGGGCTCACCGGCGGCGCCCACGTCGCCCGCCACGACGGCCCCGTCCTGCTCACCCCCCGCAGCGGACTCGCCGACCCCGTCGACGCCTACCTGCGCGGCCAACCCGGCATCGCAACGGTGTTCCTCTACGGCGGCGACGCCGCCCTGTCCCCCGCCGTGCACACCGCCCTCACCACCGCGCTCGGCGGGTAGCGGCCCTACCGCCCGCTTGACCGCGCGCGAGCTCGAGAACACCTTCGCGAACGGCGCAGCCCGCCCGACGATCCGGCCGTCGGACAGCACCCGGCCGACCTCGTGGCCGAACGCCACCACATCCCGCGCCTGGCGGGGCTCCGCCTGGCCAGCGTCGTGGGCAGCCATCTAGACCATCCCCGCGGGAGCGCCTGCGATCACCCCCTCGTCGACGCAACCGTGCAGGGGCACGAGCCCGAACCCCGCGACACCCGGGCGGCGCCATGCCATGAAAATGCCACCAAACCACCGGGAATCGAGCCGGAAGACCCATGAGGGGGAGGGCTGGCGGAGGAGAGAGACCACAGGTCAGGCAGGAAGTCCGAGGGTGGCCGGGATCCAACGGAGAGGCACCGTTCCGGGTTTGAAAACCGGTAGGCGCCTTGCGCGTTCTCGTGGGTTCGAATCCCACCGCTGACGAGCACGCCCACGCAAACGGTGCCCCGCCGGCCCGTCAATGGTCGCGGCGAGCCGCACCACCACCGGGGGCAGCGGCGAAATGTAGGTAGCGACTACCCATCCGCCCAACGCGGCAGCGGCCTACCGTGCGCTCAGCGGCCGGAACCCACCGGCCACCGGGTGTCCGAGGAGGTGACACGATGCTGCACCCGCTGCTCGCCCAGTACGTGACGACCCTGGCGTTGGGCCTGGACCCGTTCGATCTCATGCCCGCGCGGGAGGACCGCTACGGCCGCCCACCCCGCAGACGATGACCCCGTGTGCCCCCGATCGCCCGACGTGACCACCACGCTCGTCGGGCGCATCGTGGGGCCCGGAGCCCGGCTGCTCGACTGGGAGACGGCCACGCGGTCCGGGCAGCGGCCGCAACCCGACCACCGCGGAGCTTTTGCGGGTCGGCGGCCGAGCCGAGCGGCAGGGCGCGGTCACGCGCTGGTCGGTGGTGGCCAAGACCCTCACCCCCCGCCGAGCGTGTCCGAGCTCGGCATGGGCACGCACCCGGTTCAATGGGTCTACTGGGCGCGGGAGCCGCTGCTGCATGCCAGCAGCCTGCTCACGCGCTCGCGCAGCTGCCACAGGCGCTGTGCCACCGCGAGTCACCCACGCAAGCCTGTGGTCACCCACCGGACCGGACGGTGTCGAGACGCGACGAGCGACTGGACGCGCGCCGGGCCGGGGGTCGCCGGCGAAGTCCTCGGCACGCTCGCGCTGTCGGCGTGGTCCGACCTCGGCACGCTGCGCCGCGCACGCCACGGCCCGCCCTGCGCTACACCCTCTACGAGCTGTTCCTGCTCGACCGCGCCCTCAGCGGCCCCGACGCCGCCCGCCCGCCTCGCAGCCGTGCCCGTCTCGGCCACCTCGCCACCTCGGCAAGCAGGCGGCTGGCGGCGTCCCCGTCGTCATGCCCGTCGCGCCCACCGCGCCGAGCTGCCGCCGATCGGCGTACCCATCAACGCCGCTGCAGGCGCTGGCGTGAGCGCCTGACCCCCGGGCCGCCGCCGGAGCGCCGACGCGACCCCGCCAGCCGCGCCACCTCGCATACGGGGCCGGGCCTCCTACCTACCGAGCGCGCCGACAGTCCCTGGCGCCTTGCCTACTGGGCGCAGCAGCACGTCGCTGACATGGGCAGCGACTGCCGATGGAGCAGCTCCCCGGCGTTCCTAGCGTGCCTCCCAGCGCCCGACGAAAAGAGGCCCGAGATGCGCTGGTTGCGCCGCCGCACCCCCACACCGCCCACACCGCCGCCGCTGCGGGTGCGCCCCATGCGCCCCGACGACGGCGGGCACCTCGACGAGGTCTTCGCCGGCATGTCGGCGCACAGCCGCTACCAGCGCTTCCACGCGCCGGTCCGCGTGCTGAGCCCGGCGATGCGCACGGCGCTGCTCGGGCTCGACGGGCGCACCCACGTCGCGTTCGTCGCCGAAGCCTGCGACGGCGACGGGTGGCGCGCGGTCGGGGTCAGCCGCTTCGTGCGCACCGCCCCCGGCGAGGCCGAGCTCGCCGTCGAGGTCGTCGACGCCTGGCAGGGACGCGGCGTCGGCCGGCAGCTGCTCGCCGCCCTCGCGGCCCGCGCCGAGGAGCTCGGCTACCACACGCTGGACGCTGAGGTGCTGCTCGACAACCAGGCGGTCCTCGCGCTGCTCCAGCGGACGTTCCCCGGCGCGCGCCTCGAGCCATGCGGGACCACCGGCACGGTGCACTGCCCGCTGCCGCGCACCCGCGACCCCTTCGAGCGCGCGGCCGCTGCCTGGGCCCCGGCCCTCACCCGCTGATCCCCCCAAGCGACAGGAGCACGCATGACCACCGACACCGAAACGCTCATCATCGGCGCGGGCCAGGCCGGCCTCGCGCTCAGCCGCTGCCTCACCGACCGGGGCCGCGAGCACCTCGTCCTGGAGCGCGGCCGCGTCGCCGAGCGCTGGCGCAGCGAGCGCTGGGACTCCTTCCGGCTGCTCACGCCCAACTGGCACACGCGCCTGCCCGGCCGCTCCTACCGCGGCCCCGACCCCGACGGGTTCATGAGCCGGCGCGAGGTCGTCGCCATGTTCGACGACTACGCCCGCGCGTGCGCCGCGCCGGTGCTGACCGGCGTGACCGTCACCGCGGTCGCGCCGCAGCCCGGCGGGTGGGTGGTGCGCACCGGTGGCGGCGACTACCGGGCCGCCAACGTC
>SKPY01000415.1 GCA_007119305.1 Nitriliruptorales bacterium | reverse complement strand
CGCAGCGAGTTCATCGGCTGGTGGCAGGTGGCGGTCTCGTTCGTGATCTCCACCTACTACGCGGTGATCATCGCCTGGGCCATGGCCTACGCCGTGTTCTCCGTCGGCCTGCAGTGGGGCGCCGATCCCAACGCCTTCCTGTTCGGCGACTACCTGCGCCTCGCCGACGAGCCCGGCCAGATCGGCCGCCTCGTCGGTGGCGTGGCTGCCCCACTCGTCCTCGTGTGGCTCGTCACGCTCGGCGTGCTCACCGCGGGGGTGCGCAAGGGCATCGAGGTCGCGAACAAGGTGTTCATCCCGGTGCTCGTCGCGGTCTTCCTCGTCCTCGTCGTCAGGTCGGTCACCCTCGAGGGCGCGGCCGTCGGCCTCAACGCGCTCTTCCGCCCCGACTGGACCGCGATCACCGAGGCCAGCGTGTGGGTGGCGGCTTACGGGCAGATCTTCTTCTCGCTGTCGATCGCGTTCGCGATCATGATCACCTACGCGTCGTACCTGCCGCGCGACTCCGACCTCACCAACAACGCGTTCATCGCCGGCTTCGGCAACGCGTCGTTCGAGCTGCTGGCCGGCATCGGCGTGTTCAGCGCGATCGGCTTCATGGCCACGTCGCAGGCGATCCCCGTCGACGAGGTCGCCACCGAGGGGGTCGGGCTCGCCTTCGTCACGTTCCCGGGCATCATCAACACCCTGCCTGCCCTCAACCAGACGTTCGGGCTGGCATTCTTCGGCTCGCTCGTGCTCGCCGGGTTGTCGTCGCTCATCTCCGTCGTCCAGACCTACGTAGCCGCCGTGCAGGAGAAGTTCGGGCTGGCGCGCACCCCCGCGGTCCTGCTCGGGGGCGGGGCTGCCGCGCTGCTGTCGCTCACCTTCGCCACCGAGGGCGGCCTGTACCTGCTCGACGCGGCGGACTACTTCATCAACAACTTCGGCGTGGCGCTCGTCGGGCTCGTCGAGGTCGTCGTGGTCGCCTGGCTGCTCCGCCGGCTCGGCACGCTTCAGGCGCACGCCAACGCGATCTCCGACATCACGCTCGGCGCGTGGTGGAAGGTCGCGCTGGGCGTCATCACGCCGCTGCTGCTCGGCTGGATGACGATCGACAACCTGTGGACCGTGGTGTCCCAGGGCTACGAGGACTACACGGTCACGTTCCTGCTCGCTGCCGGCGTCTCCACCGCGGTCGCGGCGCTCGTCGCCGGCATCGGGTTGTCGCTGCTGCGCTGGCGCGATCCCGCGCTCGTGCAGGCCAGCGTCGAGGCCGGCGCCGAACGCAGGGGGAGGCGGTAGATGGACGGCGCAGCGGTGGTCACCATGCTCGTGGGGATGGTCGTCATCTGGGGTGCGCTCGCAGCGAGCATCCTCCACGCGGTGCGCACCCACCGCAACCGGCGCGACTGAACTGAAGTGGACTTCGCCGAGGTCGTCCGGCGCCGGCGGATGGTGCGCCGCTACAGCGACGCGCCGGTGAAGCCCGGTGCTGTCGAGCGCATCGTCGACGCCGCCCGCGCGGCGCCGAGCGCAGGGTTCTCCCAGGGACAGCGCTTCGTGGTGGTCACCGCTCCCGCGCTGCGCAGGCAGGTCGCCGACGAGGCGTGCGACGAACGGGCGTACGTGGCTCGGGGGTTCCACCCGTGGATCTCCGGCGCGCCGGTCCTGATCGTGCCGTGCGTGCGCCCCGACGACTACCGGGAGCGCTACGCCGAGCCCGACAAGGCGGGGTCCGCGGCACCGGACGACTGGGAGGTGCCGTTCTGGTGGGTCGACGGCGGTGCGGCGCTCATGGCGCTGCTCCTCGCCGCCGTGAACGAACAGCTCGCCGCGGGGTTCCTCGCTGCGGACGGCACCGCACTGCGGCGCCTGCTCGCCATCCCCGCCGACGTGGCGCCGCTCGGAGTCGTGACGCTCGGCCACCCGGCTGCCGACCGGCGCTCGTCGTCGCTGGACCGGGGACGGCGCCCGCGCACGAGCGTCGTGCACGACGACCGCTGGGGCCAGGTCCCTGGCTCGTGAACGCCCCGCCGCCGGAGACCGAGGGTCACCGGATCACGGGGGGAGAGGGATGACCGCTACGAGGCGACGTGCTCGGCGACCGTGGCCACCGCGGCGTTGAAGGAGGCGACGAACGCCTCCACGCCCTCGGTCTCGAGCTCCTTCGTGACCTGGTCGAAGTCGACCCCGTCCTCGGCCAGCCGGTCGAGCTGCGCCCGCGCCTCCTCGGCCGTGCCGGACAGCCGGTCCTCGACCGTGGCGTGGTCCCGGGCGGCCTCGAGGGTCGCTTCGGGCATGGTGTTCACGGTGTCGGGGCCGGCGAGCTCCTCGACGTAGAGCACGTCGGAGTACGCCGGGTTCTTGGTCGACGTCGACGCCCACAGCGGCCGCTGCACCCGGGCGCCGTGCTGGGCCAGCGCGGCGAAGTCCGGCCCGCTGAAGATGCGCCCGAAGGCGCCGTAGGCGACCCGGGCGTTCGCGACCGCGGCGGTGGCGAGCCGGGGATGGCCGTCGCCGAGGAGCGCGTCGACCTTCGTGTCCACACGGCTCACGAAGAACGAGGCGACGCTCGCGAGCTGCGAGAGGTCCCCGCCCGCGACGGCCCGTCTGCGCAGGCCCTCGAGGTAGGCCTGTGCGACGGACTCGTAGCGAGCGACGGAGAACAGCAGCGTGACGTTGACGTTGATGCCTTCGGCGAGCAGGCGGGTGATCGCCCCGAGGCCCGGCTCGGTGCCAGGGACCTTGACCATGAGGTTCGGGCGGTCCAGCTCCCGCGCGAGGACGAGGGCCTCGGCGACCGTCTCCTCGGTGTCGAACGCCTTGGAGGGGTCGACCTCGATCGACACGAAGCCGCGCGCGCCCTCCGTGGCGGTGTACAGCGGCAGGAACAGGTCGCACGCAGCCCGAACGTCGGCCTTCATGAGGTCCCACAGGGCGTCCCGGGGATCCGCACCGACCAGCTCGGCCAGCTGCGGCCCGTAGCTCGCGTCGGCGGACAGCGCCTTGTCGAAGATCGTCGGGTTGCTCGTGAGGCCGCTGATCTCGCCCGCCTCGACGAGGCCGGGCAGGTACCCACCCGGTTCGAGGTACGAGCGCCGGATGGAGTCGAGCCAGACGGACTGGCCGAGCTCGTGCAGGGCGGTGAGGGCGTTGGCCATGTGCATCGACTCCTCAGTCGTCGAGCAGGTCGCGGGCGGCGTCGGCCACGGCCAACGCGGTGATGCCGAAGTGCTCGTACAGGTCTTGCCAGGGGGCGCTCGCGCCGAACCTGTCCAGCCCCACGTGCACGTCGGCCCAGCGGGACCAGCCGAAGGTCGCGGCCGCCTCGACGGACACGACGGGCACGCCCGGGGGCAGCAGGGCGTCCTGCTCGGCGGGGTCCCGCTCGTCGAACAGCTCCCAGCAGGGCAGCGACACGACCCGGGCGGCGACGGCGTCGGCGTCGAGCAGTGCAGCGGCTTCGGCGGCGATCGGGACCTCGCTGCCGGTCGCCACGAGGACGACGTCGGGTTCGTCGGCGTCGATGACGGCGTAGCCGCCTGCGGTGACGCCCTCGGCGGTCGTGCCCTCCAGCACGGGCACGCCCTGGCGGGTGAGGGCGAGCAGGGTCGGCCCGCTCGTGCGTGTCAGCGCGTGCCGCCATGCGCCCACCGTCTCGGTGGCGTCGGCCGGGCGCACGACGTGCAGGTTGGGCATGGCGCGCAACGCCGCGAGATGCTCGACCGGCTGGTGCGTCGGGCCGTCCTCGCCGAGCCCGATAGAGTCGTGGGTCATCACGTAGGTCACGGGCAGGCCCATGAGCGCCGCCAGGCGGATGCTCGGACGGGCGTAGTCGGTGAACACCAGGAAGGTGGCGCCGAAGGGACGGAGCCCGCCGTGCAGTGCGAGGCCGTTGCAGATCGCTGCCATGGCGTGCTCCCGCACGCCGAAGCGCAGGTTGCGGCCGGCGAACGCGCCGGGGCCGACGTCGCCGGCGCCGGCGATGTCGGTGTTGTTCGACGCGGCGAGGTCGCACGAGCCACCCACGAGCTCGGGGACGCGCTCCGCGATGGCGTTCAGCACCTTCCCGCTGGCCTTGCGGGTCGCAAGGGCCGTGCCCGTCTCGAAGGTCGGCAGGTCGGCGTCCCAGCCGTCGGGCAGACGGCCGGCGAGCACGCGCTCGAGCTCGGCGGCCAGGTCGGGGTGCGCGTCGGCGTAGGCGGCGAGGCGTTCCTCCCAGCGCGCCTGCAGCGTCCCGCCACGGGCCGTCTGATCGGCGTGCTCGCGGGCTGCCTCAGGCACGGTGAACAGCGGCTCCTCCCAGCCGAGCGCAGCCTTCGCCGCGGCGATCTCGTCGGCGCCGAGCGGCGCGCCGTGCGCGGCTGCCGTGTCCTGCTTGGTGGGCGCGGGCCAGCCGATGATGGTGCGCAGGCGCACGAACGTCGGCCGCCCGTCGGGGACCGCCGCCTCCTTCAGCACCTGGTCGAGCGCGTCGAGGTCGTTGCAGTCCTCGACCGACAGCGTGCGCCACCCGTACGCGGCGTAGCGGGCCAGCACGTCTTCGCTGCTGAACGCGAGCTCGGTGCGCCCGTCGATGGTGATGCGGTTGTCGTCCCAGAACACGACGAGCTTGTCGAGCCCGAGATGCCCGGCGAGGCTGGATGCCTCGCTGGACACGCCCTCCATCAGGTCGCCGTCGCTGGCGAGCACCCAGGTCCGGTGGTCGATGATCTCGTGCCCGGGCCGGTTGAAGCGGCTCGCGAGCAGGCGCTCGGCCAGCGCCATGCCGACCGCGTTGCCGAAGCCCTGCCCCAGCGGGCCCGTGGTCGTCTCCACACCAGGCGTCACGAAGTTCTCCGGGTGGCCGGGGGTGCGGTGGCCCAGCTGGCGGAACTGCTTGATGTCCTCGAGCGGCAGGTCGTAACCGGTCAGGTGCAAGAGGCCGTACAGCAGCATCGACGCGTGGCCGGCGGACAGCACGAACCGGTCGCGGTTCGCCCACGTGGGGTCCGCGGGGTTGTGCGCGAGATGGCGGGTCCACAGCACGTACCCGAGCGGGGCGAGCGCCATCGGCGTGCCGGGGTGCCCGCTCTGGGCGGCCTCCACGGCGTCCATGGCGAGCGTGCGGATGGTGTTGACCCCGAGCAGGTCAAGGTCGTTGCTCACGAGGACGGCTCTCCTGGGTCGGGTCGGCGTCCGGCTGCCTGCGCGACTCGCCGGCTGCGCCTCGGAGGGGAAGGCCCCTCCATCGTACGACGTCGGCTGCGCTCGCTGCCCGGAGTTCCGCGCCGGCGCGACCGCGTGCTCACCGCAGCCCCGCCAGCGCGTCGAGCACGCGGTCGACGTCGTCGGGGCCGTGGTAGTGCACGAAACCGACGCGCAGGGCGCCGCCGCCCTCGAGCAGACCGAGCGCGCGCATGGGCTCCAGGGCGTAGTAGTGACCCGCCCAGGTCCAGATGCCGGCCTGCGCCAGCTGCGCGCTCGCCGCCGCCGGGGTGTGCCCGTCGAGGGTCAGTGCGAACGTGGGCGTGCGGGCCTGCGGGTCAGCCGGGCCGTGCAGCCGGACGTGCGCCAGATCGGCGAGACCAGCGAGGAACCGGGCCGACAGGGCCGCCTCATGGGCGTGGATGGCGTCCATGCCGACCTCGGCCAGGTAGCCGAGGGCTGCGCCCGTCCCGGCGATGGCCTCGAACGCGGGGGTCCCGGTCTGCCAGCGCTCGGGGCCCTGCTCCGGGGCGACTCGCACCTTGTCCGGCGTGAGCTCCGCCAGCAGCCGCGGGTCCGCGGACAGCAGGGCATGGTGCGGACCGAAGAACTTGTAGGACGAGCAGGCGAGGACGTCGATGCCCCAGCTGCGCTGGTCGAGGCGCAGGTGGGGTGCGGCGTGCACCGCATCGGCGAAGACGACCGCGCCGACCGCGCGGGCTGCGGCCACGAACGGCGCAGGGTCGACGACCGTGCCGAAGGCGTTCGAGGCCAGCGGGAACGCCACGAGGCGGGTGCGCGGGGTGACGGCCTGCTCCAGGGACGCGAGGTCGAGCGCACCAGCGGTGGGCTCGACCTCGACCCAGCGCACGGCTGCGCCCGCCCGGTCCGCCAGGCTGAGCCACGGCGCCACGTTCGCATCGTGGTCGAGCCGGGTGCACACGATCTCGCCGCCCGCCACCCGCGCGGTGAGGGCACGGGACAGGTGCCACGTGAGCGTGGTCATGTTCGGGCCGAACACGATGCCGTCCGCCTGCCCGCCCGTGAACGCGGCAGCCTGCTCGCGGACCCGTGCGCACAGCGCGTCGGTCTCCTGCGAGGATGCAAACGCCCCGTGCTGGTTGGCGTTCGAGCACACGAGGTAGTCCCGCATCGCCACGAGCACGTCGTCGACCACCTGCGTGCCGCCCGGTGCGTCCGCGTGGACGACCTGCTGGCCGTCCGGACCGCGCCGCTTGAGGGCGGGGAACCGTGCGCGCAGGGTCGGAGGGTCCACCCCGACGTCCGTCATGCCGCCTCCTCTCGTGGGCACCGCATCCTCGCACAGCGGGTTCGAGCCCGAGCACGCGTGCGCGTACACTGCGTCTCCGCGCTGCGGGGTGCGCCGGCGCTGCCAGGGCCGGCCCGCGCGTGGTGCTGCCCGACGAGAAGGTCACGAGCGTTGCCCACCGCCCACGCATCACCACGGCTCGACGCGTTCCAGCGCTTCACCGTCGTCACCCTCGTCGCCACGCTCGCGCTCACCGCGCTGGGCGGGGCGGTGCGGGCGACCGACTCCGGTCTCGCCTGCCCGGACTGGCCGCGCTGCTACGGCCTGTGGATCCCACCGGCGGACTTGAACATCTGGCTCGAGCACTCCCATCGCCTGCTCGCCGGGCTCGTGGGCCTGATGATCGCCGGCCTCCTCGTCTGGGCGCTGCTGCGCCACCGCCGGCGTGAGGTGCTCGGCCCGGTCCTCGCCGCGGCCGTGCTCGTGAACGTGCAGGCGGCGCTGGGCGCGCTCGTGGTCCTGCGCCTGCTCCAGGCCGGTCTCGTCACGGCCCATCTGGGCATGGCGATGGTGATCATCGCCTGCCTCATCATGGTCATCACCGGCTACCGCCGCCCTGCGCTGCCGCGCGCCGACCGCGCCCCGCGGGACCTCGCGTTCGCCCGGGCGTCGGCGCTCATCGCGGGGCTCTGCCTCGTGCAGATCCTCGTCGGCGGCCACGTCACCGGCATCAACGCCGGGCTCGTCTACACCGACTTCCCGCTGATGGGCGGCGCGCTGTTCCCCGAGATCACCGACCAGCGCGAGGCCTACCACGTGGCCCACCGACTGCTGGCGTACCTGCTCACCGGCGGGATCGTCTACCTGGCCTGGCAAGCCGTCCGGCTGCGGGCGCAGCGCCGGGTGGCGGGCCAGTGGAGCGACGCGCAGCGCTGGCTCGTCACGCTGCCGCTGTGGGCTGCCGCGCTCGTCGTCATCCAGATCGCGCTCGGCGTCGCGAACCTGTGGACGCAGACCTCGTTCGTCACCGTCATCCCGCACCTCGCCGTCGCCAGCTGGCTGTGGACCGTGCTCGTGTTCCTGACGTTCCTCGCGTACCGCCACGCCCCGGTGCTCGCCGCCCGATCCGAACCGGTCGACCCGGAGGAGGTGACGGCGTGACCGTCGTGGACAGCGCCAGCGCGGGCCGGGCCGACGTCGTCCGGGCGTACGTCGGGCTCACGAAGCCCCGCATCATCGAGCTGCTGCTCGTGACGACCGTGCCTGCGATGGTCGTGGCCGCGCGGGGCCTGCCCGACCCATGGCTCGTCCTCGCCACGCTCGTCGGCGGTGCGCTGGCCGCTGGCAGCGCGAACACGTTCAACAGCTACTTCGAGGCGGACATCGACGAGCTCATGGAGCGCACCCGCCGGCGCCCCATGCCCGCCCTCCGCGTCCCGCCACGCAACGCCGTCGTGTTCGGCGCGCTGCTGGGGGCAGGCTCGTTCGCCTGGCTCGGGGTGACCGTCAACCTGCTGGCCGCCACCCTGGCGACCGCGGCCATCTTCTTCTACGTGGTCGTCTACACGCTGTGGCTGAAGCGCCGCTCCGAGCAGAACATCGTGATCGGGGGCGCGGCGGGCTGCGTCCCCGTCCTCGTCGGCTGGGCGGCGGTGACCGGCGAGGTGGGGTTGCCGGCCGTCGTGATGTTCGCGATCGTCTTCTACTGGACCCCGCCGCACTTCTGGGCGCTGGCGCTGCGCTACCGCGACGACTACGCGCGCGCAGGGGTCCCGATGCTGCCCGTGGTCAGGGGGGCGCGCGACACCGCGCACCAGATCCTGCTCTACAGCGTGATGATGGTCGCCGTGACGCTGATGTTCGGCCTGCTCGGGGGCATGGGCCTGCTCTACCTGGTCGCAGCGGTTGCGCTGGGCGCGACGTTCCTCGTGCTCGCGGAGCAGCTGCGGCGCGACAGCAGCCCGGAACGGGCCATGCGCCTGTTCCGCTTCTCGATCAGCTACCTGGGTCTGCTGTTCATCGCGATGGCCGTCGACGCCGTGCTGGGCTGAGCGTCGGCCTCAGGACATGCCGGCGAGCCCGCCGAGCACGAGCGCGACCAGGAACACGACCACCAGCAGGACGAGGGCGACGACCACCGCGATCGGGATGAGCACCACGGCGACCGCCCTGCCGGTCGTCACACGATGCGCCTCGCGCACCGCGATGACCATCAGCACGAGCGACCAGATCGACACCCCGAAGCTCGCGAACGAGGCGAGCAGGGAGCCCGCGAACCCCAGCGCGAGCGGCAGCAGCTGGAACGGGATCGACAGCACGGCGGGCACGTAGCTGAACGCGAGCCCCGAGAACGTCGCCGCATAGGTCCCCGTGCCCTTGAACAGCCTGGCGAGACCGAGCAGCACCGCGGCCCAGAAGGCCACGAACCCCAGGGTCACCAGCGGACCGAACACGAGCCCCCCGGCGATGAGCACGGGGCGCAAACCCCCCAGGTCCGCCGCGAAGGGGTCGCCCGGGGCGCCGGGCGGGCCCACGGCATCGGCACCGGCCAGCGCCGCGACGACGGTCAGGGCGCCGATGACGACGATCAGAATGATCGACCACGACGTGCGGGGGTGGGCGGTGACGCGGCGCAGCGTGTCGACCGGGCTCGCCAGCACCCTGACCGCGTTCTCGAGCAACCCGCCCTCGGGCGGGGGGACGGGCGCTGCGGGGGCGTAGCCGGGTTGATACCCGGGCGCGGGGCCCCAGGCCGCTGACCCGCTGTGCGGCGGGGACGGCGGGCCGGGGGGCGGTGTGCCCCACCCGCCCTGCTGCGGCTGCCCGGGGGG
>SKPY01000197.1 GCA_007119305.1 Nitriliruptorales bacterium | reverse complement strand
TCGTGCGTCGGCGCCACGACCACGACAGGCCCGTCCACGCCCGCTGCGCAGACCGCGTCGAGGTCGGGGCCGGTGGCCAACGGCAGGTCAGCCGCGACGACGAGGGTGGCGGCCGCGTCGCCCAGCGCGGCGTCGGCGGAGCGCAGGGCGATGGCAAGGCCGTGGCGCAGCTCCACGAGCACGTCGGCGCCGTGCGCTCGACCGAGCTCGGCGCCAGCAGCGTCGCCTGCGACGACCAGCACCCGGTCGACATGCCGTGCGGCATGGCAGGCGCTGAGCACACGCGCGAACATCCAGGCCGTCACGGCCTGGCGCTGTGACCGCTCCAGCGTGTCGGCCAGGCGCTGCTTGGCGTCAGCGAGCGCCTTCAACGGCACGATCGCCACGAGCGGGGCCGAACCATCCATGCAGGCAGCGTACCGCTCGTCCGTGGCCTTCTAGACTCCAGGCAACCGTGCACGTGCCCACGAACGGACGCCCATGAGTACCCGTGTCCTCATCCTCTTCGGTGGCCGCTCGAGCGAGCACCAGGTCAGCTGCCTGTCCGCTCGCAACGTGCTCGAGGCGATCGACCGTGACCGGTACGACGTCACGACGGTGGGCATCACGCGTGACGGGCGTTGGACGCTGCTCGATGGTGTCCCCGCCGACCCCGACGACGCCTCGCTGCCGCACGTCCCCGACGGGGGGGACACCGTCGCGCTCGTGCGCACACGCAAGGGGCCGCGGCTGCTCCGCGTGCCCGACGACGGCAGCGGCGCGGAGGAGCTCGGGCCTGTGGACGTGTGCTTCCCGGTGCTCCACGGGCCCTACGGGGAGGACGGCACCGTCCAGGGCCTGCTCGCGTCGTACGGCGTCCCCTACGTGGGCGCCGACGTCGCCTCGAGCGCCATCGGCATCGACAAGCGCCAGATGAAGAACGTCTTCAAGGCGCGCGGCCTGCCGCAGCTGCCGTACCTCGCGGTCCGCCGAGCCGTGTGGGAGGCCGACCGCGGCCATGTCCTGGACGACATCGAAGCGGCGCTGTCCTATCCCGTGTTCACCAAGCCCGCACGCCAGGGCTCCTCGATCGGGATCCGCCGGGCTGCGACCCGCGAGGAGCTCGTCATGGGGATCGAGGAGGCGTTCGGCTACGACCGGGTCGCGATCGCGGAGGAGGGACTCGACCACCCACGCGAGATCGAATGCGGTGTCGTCGGCAACGCCGTTGTCGAGGTCACGCCCCCTGGCGAGACCGTGCACACGGGCACGTTCTACGACTTCGAGGCGAAGTACATCTCCCCGGTGGAGCTGCGCTGCCCCGCCGATCTGCCACCGGACGTGACCCGCCAGACGATGGAGTTCGCACGCGAGGCCTACCTCGCGATCGGCTGTCGCGGCATGGCGCGCGTGGACTTCTTCTTCGTCCAGCGCACGGGCGAGGTCCTGGTCAACGAGATCAACACCATCCCGGGGATGACGTCCCAGTCGATGTTCTGGGTCGTGTGGGAGGCGGCCGGCGTGTCGCGCACCGCGCTGCTCGACCGTCTCCTCGACCTCGCGGCCGAGACCAGCGCGTCGTCCGCGCGCTTCGCGCCGTAGTGCCGTGGTGGGCGGCGCCGCTACAGGTGCACGACGGGGCAGGTGAGGGTGCGATCGATGCCGTCGATGCTCTGGATCTTCGCGACCACCATCTTGCCGAGGTCGTCGACGGTCTCCGCCTGCGCGCGGACGATGACGTCGTAGGGGCCGGTCACGTCCTCGGCGGCTTCGACCCCTTCGAGCTGCGAGACCTCCTCGGCCACCTGCGCGGCCTTGCCCACCTCGGTAAGGATGAGGATGTACGCGGAGACCATCGGCGCACCTTTCGATTTCGGCAAACGTGCTGTGCGGGGGCATCCTAGATGGCAGGCGCACCCCGTGCGCGCCGCTGACACGTGAATGCGACCCAAGCGTCAGCGCCGCGGTCGCATTCTGCGCATATCCGGTCGTGGCGGTCGCGCCAGCGACCGTCATGGGAGTGCTGACACGATGAGGGTGAGGTAGCGGACGACATGCAGGTGTTCGAGAACCGCCGGGAGGCCGGACGCGCCCTCGCGCAGGTGCTGCAGACCAACCCGCATGTGGCCCGGGCCGACCGGGTGGTGGTGCTGGGCATCCCGCGTGGCGGGCTGCCCGTCGGCGCAGAAGTCGCCACCGCCTTGGATGCCCAGTTCGATGTCGTCGTCGCCCGCAAGCTGCGCACCCCGCAGAACCCGGAGCTGGGCTTCGGGGCGGTCGGTGCCGACGGCCACGTGGAGATCGACGAGGAGACCGCCGCCGGGCTCGGGATCACCCGGGAGCAGGTCGACCGGGAGGTCGCCGACCGCAGGCAGGCGGTGGAACGCCGCCTCGAGCTGTTTCGCAGCGTCGCTCCGCAGGTCGACCTCGACGGCGCGGTGGCGATCGTCGTCGATGACGGCATCGCCACCGGTGGGACCGCACGCCAGGCGTGCGCCTACGCCCGCCGCAACGGGGCCGAACGCGTGCTGCTCGCCGTGCCGGTGGCACCGTCCGTGGCCGAGCAGCGGCTCGCCGACGCCGCCGACGAGGTGGTCGTGCTGTCCAGTCCGGCCGAGTTCATCGCGGTCGGGCAGGCGTACGCGGACTTCTCCCAGCTGACCGACGATGACGCGGTCGAAGCCCTGCGGCGAGCGAACGCTCCGGCCTGACAGCCTGCCCCGGCGGGCCTCGCCGAGGGCGGGCTACCGGTTGGTGTCCACCTCGAACACGAGCCGCACCTGTGCCCGGTACTCGGAGATCTCGCCGTCCTCGCCGACCGTCGCGCTCGTACCGAGCACGTCCATCCGCCGGATGTTGCGCAGCGTGCGTCCGGCCTCGCGCAACGCCTCATGCGCCGCCGCCCGCCAGCCGGTGCTCGACACACCCTCCAGCTCGATCGAGTTCAGCACAGCCACTGGATCTCCTTGTCGTCGGTTCGAGCGCGGATCGTAGCCGCTGGTGGGCGCACACAGCAGCGCACGCCTTGCCGGGCGTCCCGCGCTGGGAGCGCACGCGCCATACTGGGCGTCCATGCCTGACCAGCCCAGCGAGTTCGATCTCATCGCGCAGCTCGCGCCGTTCCTCGCCGGCACGCACGGTGACGTGGCCGTCGGGCACGGCGACGACGCCGCGGTGCTCGACCTCGACGGCCGCCTCGTCGTCGTGGCCGTCGACGTGGTCGTGGAGGGCGTGCATTTCACGCGCGGCGTGTCGACGGCGGGCGACGTCGGTTGGAAGGCCGTCGCGGTCAACGTGAGCGACCTCGCGGCGATGGGCGCGCGTCCGGACGCTGCGGTCGTGGGGCTCTGCCGGCCGGGGGACGTCGACGTGGCGGAGGTCGAGCGGCTCTACGCCGGCATGAGCGAGGCCTGCACCCGCTGGGGGCTGCGCCTCGTCGGCGGCGACACCGTGCGGGCCGACGCGCTGGCGTTGTCCGTGACGGTCTTCGGCCGTCTCGCGGCGAAACGCCCGGTCACCCGCTCGGGGGCCCGCCCCGGTGACGCGCTCGTCGTCGTCGGGTCGCTGGGAGGCCCCGCCGCGGCGGTGGCGGGCCTTGCCGCGGGGGTCACGGTCGACCCCCGTCACCTGGCGGCCCACCGGCGACCGCGGGCGCTCGTGGAGGCTGGCTGCGTGCTCGCGCAGGGCGGTGCCAGCGCGATGATCGACGTCTCCGACGGCCTCGGCGCGGACCTGGGCCACATCTGCGCTGCGTCAGGGGTGCGCGCCCGCGTGCGGGCCGACGCCCTGCCGCTGGACGAGGGCCTCCGTGACGCAGCAGCGGCCCTCGGTGCCGACCCGCTCGATCTCGCCTGCGGGGGCGGGGAGGACTTCGCGCTGCTCGCGACGGTTCCCGAACAGGACGCGCCCCGGCTTGCCGCAGCGGCCGGCGCAGCCGAGGGCGTGGCCGCAGCCGTCATCGGCGAGGTCGTCGCGGCTGTGGCGGACGAGCCCGTCGCCGAGCTCTTGCACGCTGACGGCACCACCGCAGATCTGTCCGCGCTCGGCTACGACCACTACGCCGCCGGGTAGCGGTCAGCCGGTGTTGCGCAGCCCCGCCGCGATCCCGTTGACGGTCAGCAGGAGCGCGCGGTGGACCTCCGGGTCGTCGTCGCCGTCCCGCACGCGGGCCAGGAGCGCCACCTGCAGGTAGTTCAGGGGGGCGAGGTGCGCGTTGCGCACCTCGAGGGTGCGTTGCAGCACCGGGTTCGCCGCGCCGAACCGCGTGGCCCCGGTGAGCGCCAGCAGCCCCGCGACGGTGCGTTCGTGCTCTGCTGCGATGCGGTCGAAGTGGTGGTGCAGCGCCGGGTCCACCAACCGGTCGACGTAGTGACGGGCGATGCGCAGGTCGGTCTTCACGAGGGTCATCTCCACCTTCGACGCGAGCATGCGCAGGAACCGCCAGCCGGCGTGCATCTCGACGAGCAGCTCCCACAGCCCGGCCTCCCGCGCAGCGGCGAGGCCCGCACCGAACCCGTACCAGCCGGGGACGATCTGGCGGGCCTGGTTCCACGCGAAGACCCACGGGATCGCCCGGAGCTGGTCGATGCCGCCGTCGGCACGCCGCGCGGGCCGCGACCCGATGTTGAGCTGGGTGAGCTCATCCAGCGGGGTCGAGGTGCGCAGGTAGCGCTCGAAGCCGGGTGCGTCGACCAGCTCGCGGTACGCCGCGTTCGCCGCCTCGGAGACGACGTCCATCGCCTCGCCCCAACGCTCGGTGACCGCAGCCGGCAGCTCGGGAGCCCGCCGCAGCAGGGTCGCCTCCAGCGTCGCTGCCAGCGTGAGCTCCAGGTTGCGGCGGGCGATCTCGGGGTGGGCGTACTTGTCCGAGATCACCTCGCCCTGCTCGGTGATCTTGATCTGGCCTTCCACGGTCCCGGGCGGCTGGGCGATGATGGCCTCGTGGGTCGGCCCGCCGCCCCGGCCGACGCTGCCGCCGCGACCGTGGAAGATGCGCAGCATGACCCCGTGCCGCTGCGCGACGGCACGCAGCCGCCACTGTGCGCGGTGCAGCTCCCACCGGCTCGTCGTGATCCCCGCGAGCTTGGAGGAGTCGGAGTAGCCGAGCATGACCTCCTGCTCGTCGCCGCGCAGGCGGACGAGCTCACGGTAGGGCGGGCAGGCGAGCAGCTCGTCGAGCAGCCCCGCCGCGTCGCGCACGGCTTCGAGCGTCTCGAGCAGCGGGACGAAGCCGACGCGCGCGACGCCGGCGTGTGCGTCCACGAGCCCGGCTTCGCGGGCGAGCACGGCGGCGGCGAGCACGTCGTCCAGCCCCTCGCACATCGAGATGACGTAAGCGTCGATCGCCGCGGCGCCGAGGCGGTCCTGGACGCGACGGATGGCATGGAAGGTCTCGAGCACCGTCTCTGCCTGCCCGTCCAGGCGCGTGGTCGGACCGGTCAGCGGCCTGCGCCCGTCGAGCTCCTCGCGGAGCAGCACGGCGCGGTCCGCGGGCCCGAGGGCGGCGAAGTCGACCCCGAGCGGCGCATAGCACGCTGCCAGCGCCATGCGGTGACGCTCCGCGTGCTCCCGCACGTCCATGACCGCGAGGTGCAGGCCGACGGAGCCGACCAGACGCATGACCCGCGCGACGCACCCGTCGGCGATCCGCTCCCCGTGGTGCGCGGTGAGGGAGTCGTGCATGAGCGCGAGCTCCGCGAGCAGCTCGCGCCCGTCGGCGTACGCCTCGCCCGCAGGCGGCCGCTGGGCGGCGATGGTCTCGCGGGTGCGCGCGAGCCGCTCGAAGATGTACGCGCACTTCATCCGGTACGGCTCCTCGCGGTTGAGCCGCGCGAGCCGCTCGTAGACGTGGGGCAGACGGCTGCGGTCCTCCGCGAGGCTCGCCCGCAGCGCGTCGCTCGTCGGGACGATGCGCTCGGACATCGACAGCGCGCGCGCCAGCTCGTGGACGGCGCCCATGATCTCGTCGAGCGCCTGCAGCGCGTTGTCGGTCGCGACCTCCTCGGTGACGGACGGGGTCACGTTGGGGTTGCCGTCCCGGTCGCCGCCGACCCACGTCCCGAACCGCAGCGGCACCGCGTCCGGCGGCAAGTCGAAGCCGGCCGCTGCCAGGTGCCGCGCAAGGTCCGCGACGACCACCGGCGCCGAATGCGCGACGAGGTGCCCGAGGAAGTAGGCGATGCTGCGCGCCTCGTCGGTGACCCGCGGTCGTGCGATGCGCAGCTCGTCGGTCTCCCACAGCAGGTCGACGGCCTCCGCCAGCTCCGGGTCGACGCTGCGCGGGTCGACGGCGCCGCCTGCTCGCAGCTCGAGCAGGTCGACGACCCGGCGCAGCTTGGTGAGCACCGCCCGCCGTGTCGCTTCGGTGGGGTGGGCGGTGAACACCGGGCGCAGCTCCATGCGGGCCAGCGCAGCGCGCGTCGCGCCGGGGTCCAGGCCGGCCGAGGCGAGGCGTGCCACCGTCGTGCGCAGGGCATCGTCCGGCCCGGGTGCGATGTCGAAGCGGTGCACCTGCTCTGCGGCGTTCACGAGGTGGAAGTACAGCGTCAGCGCGCGCACCACGATGACGGTCTCAGCGGGGTCGAGGCCCGCCGTCAGCTCCACGACGGCAGCGGCATCCTGTCCCGACGCGGTGCGCACGCGCTCGACGAGCTCCGCGAGGCCCGTGCCCTCATGGCGGGCGAGGGTGTCGTGCAGAGCGGCGACGAGGCAGTCGAGGTCCTCGTCCAGCCCGGAGGGGGCGGTCATCGGCGGCTTCCTCTCTCGTGCGTGGCCGACGCCCGGGCGCCTGCGACGCGCCACATCCTGCACGCGCTACGATCCCGGCCATGCCCATCATGGAGTCTGCGGTGCCCCGGCGCGCCCCGCTGCCCCGCGTGCTCACCATCGCCGGTTCGGATTCGGGGGGCGGAGCCGGGATCCAGGCCGACCTCAAGACCTTTCACGAGCTCGCCGTGTACGGGATGAGCGTGATCACCGCCCTCACCGCCCAGAACACCGTGGGCGTGCACGGCGTGCATGCCGTGCCGGCGGACTTCGTCCGCGCGCAGCTGGACGCGGTCGCCGCCGACATCGGTGTGGATGCCGCGAAGACCGGCATGCTGGCGACCGCGGAGGTGGTCGAAGCCGTTGCCGAGGGGCTGCGCCACCACGGCATCGAGCGACTCGTCGTCGACCCGGTCTGCGCCTCCAAGCACGGGGACCCGCTGCTGGAGGAGCAGGCCATCGCGACGCTGCGTGCGCTGCTGCTGCCCCTTGCGGAGGTTGTGACCCCCAACGTGGGGGAGGTCGCGCTGCTGACGGGCGTCGAGGTGCGCACGCGCGAGGATCTGCCTGCCGCGGCTGCGGCCATGCTCGAGCTCGGCTCGCGCTGGGTGCTGGTGAAAGGCGGTCATCTGCCCGGCGACGGCGACGCGGTGGATCTGCTGTCGGACGGGCAGACGCAGCACGAGATCACGGCGCCACGCCTTGACACCGCCGACACGCACGGCACGGGCTGCACGCTGGCGGCGGCGATCACCGTGCAGCGCGCCCGCGGTCTCGACGTCGTGGAGGCCGTCCGGGCCGGCAAGGAGTTCGTCACGGGCGCCATCCGCCACGGACTGCCGCTCGGTGCGGGGATCGGGCCGGTCGATCAGGGCTGGCCACGGCGCGGCTGAGGGCCGTGCCGCCGGGGACGCGTCGTCAGGCGGAACGCAGGGGCGGCTTGGTGACGCGACCGGCCTTGATGCACGAGGTGCACACCATCGCGCGGCGCACCCGCCCCTGCTCCCAGATGCGGATCCGCTGGACGTTGGGGTTCCAGCGCCGCTTCGAGCGCTTGTGGGAGAAGCTGACCTGATAGCTGAAGTGGGGCTTCTTGGCGCAGAACTCGCAGACGGCGGCCATCGGTTGTCCTCGCGGATGACGTTGGGGTGACAGCGGCAAGAGGCCCGGAGACGTCCCGGGCGACCTGTACACGGTAGCGCGCCCGCAGCACGCGCGACAACCGGGCGGACGCGCACGCAGCACGGGCGACAACCGGGTGGCTGCGCGTCGGCAGCACGAGCGCGTGCGCGCCCGCAGCACCGCGCCTGCGCGCCGGCTCCACCGCGTTGGCGCACCCCGCTCCTAGTATGGCGGGGGCATGGACGCGCAGGCATGGCTGGACGCCCCCGTCACCGAGGTCGACGGGGTGAGCAGGCGCGTTGCGCACACGCTGCACAGCGCCTTCGGCATCGCGACGGTGCGCGACCTCGTCGAGCACTACCCGGCCCAGGGGGCGGGCAAGTACCGTGACATCGGCGCCGCACGTCCCCTGCGGGAAGCACCCCTCGGGGAGCCCGTCACCCTCGTCGGCACGATCGCGCGGTGGGAGCTGATCCGCCCCCGGCGCAAGCGGCTGACGATCGCGAAGATGACCCTCGCCGACGAGCACGGCGGCAAGGTCGTCGTGCCGTTCTTCAACCAGGACTGGCGGCCCCGCCAGACGCCCACCGGCACGCGGGTCGCGGTCAGCGGGGTGCTCGAGCGCTTCCGCGCGGATCTGCAGGTGAAGAACCCCAAGCTCACGGTGCTCGGGGACGACGGCGAGGTGGACGACACCGACCGCATCCAGCCCACGTACCCGGCCGCGGAGGCGCTGCCCGCCCCGCGCCTCGCCCGCCTCGTGGGCAACGCACTCGCCGCGCTGCCGCCCGTGCCCGACCACCTGCCGGAGGAGCTGCGCACCCGCCACGGCCTGCCGCAGCTCGACTGGGCGCTGCGGACCATCCACCGCCCGGACGCCGTCGAGCACGTGCGGCCCGCCCGCGACCGGCTCGTCTACGACGAGCTGCTGTGCCTGCAGGTGGGACTGCAGCAGCGCCGGCACCAGCTCGAGTCCGCGGTGATCGGCATCCCCCAGCCACCCGCCCCCGCCGGGCTGGCGGCCCGCTTCCTCGAGGCGCTCCCGTTCACGCCGACGCGCGCCCAGCGGGCTGCCATGGACGACGTCGGCGCCGACCTCGCACGGGGCAAGCCCATGCACCGCCTGCTCCAGGGTGATGTCGGCACCGGCAAGACGCTCGTGGCCGCGTGGGCGCTGCTGAACGCCGTCGACCACGGCCACCAGGGCGTGCTCATGGCGCCCACCGAGGTCCTCGCCGAGCAGCACCAGCGCACCCTCGCCCGCCTGCTCGCTCCGCTCGGCGTCAACGCCCCCGGTGGGCCACGCCTCGAGCTGCTCACCGGCTCGGCCAGCGCCGCGCGCCGCCGCGGCCTGCTCGCCGAGGTCGCCGCCGGCGACGTGCCGCTGCTCATCGGCACCCACGCGCTGCTCGAGGACCAGGTGCTGCTCGAGCGCCTCGGCGTGGTCGTCGTGGACGAGCAGCACCGCTTCGGGGTCGAGCACCGCACGCGACTGCGGGACAAGCGCGCCGACGAGCGCGCCCCCGACGTCCTCGTCATGACCGCGACGCCGATCCCCCGCTCGCTCGCGCTCACCCTCTACGGCGATCTCGACGTCACGACGCTGCGCGAGCGTCCCTTCCCGATCGACGTCACCACCGTGCTCGTGCCCACGGATTCGCCCCGGCGGGCGAAGCTGTACGACTTCGTGCGCGAGCGGAGCGGGCTCGGGCAACGGGCGTACGTGGTCTGCCCCACGATCGAGCCGTCCGAGGCGCTCGGCCTGCACTCGGCGACCGAGATGCACGCGCGCCTCGCCGAGGATGTCTTCCCCGACCTCGAGGTGGGCCTCGTACACGGCCGGCTGGCGGCCGAGGACCGCGACCGCACGATGGAGGCGTTCCGGCGGGGGGCGATCGACATCCTCGTCGCGACCACCGTGATCGAGGTCGGCGTGGACGTTCCCGAGGCGACGATCATGATCATCGAGGATGCGCACCGCTTCGGGATCAGCCAGCTCCATCAGCTGCGCGGGCGCCTCTACCGCGGTGTGGCCGACAACTGGTGCGTGCTCTTCTCCAACGATCCGGCCGACAACCCCCGGCTCGAGGCGCTCGAGCGCTCCAGCGACGGCTTCGCGCTCGCCGAGATCGACCTCGAGCTGCGCGGTGAGGGCAGCCTGTTCGACATCCGCCAGTCGGGCATGCCTGACCTGAAGCTCGCCCGCCTCGTGCGCGACGGCGAGTGGGTGGCGCGAAGCCGCGCCGACGCCCGCGCGCTCGTCGCCGCCGACCCTGTCCTCGGCGCGCACCCGGCACTGCGCGACGAGGTGCACCGCCGCTATGGAGCCGAGCGCCTCGCCGCGCTGCACACCGGGTGATGGCCCCGCACCGGCGCGAGCGCCTGCTGCCGGGACGTCGTGACGGACAGCCGCGCGCACGCTCGCGGGAGGGCGTGCGGTGCGGGTGATCGCCGGCTCGGCCCGCGGCCGCAGGCTGGCAGTCCCTCCGGGACGGGCCGTGCGACCGACGCCCGACCGCGTCCGCGAAGCGCTGTTCTCCCGCCTCGCCGCCCGGGTGGAGGGTGCAGCCGTCCTCGACCTCTACGCGGGCTCGGGCGCCCTGGCTGTGGAGGCGCTGTCGCGCGGAGCCGGGCACGCCGTCCTCGTGGAACGCGACCGGCGGTCCGCCGACGTCGCCGCAGCCAACCTCGAACGCGCCGGCGTTGCCCCGCGGGCCAGGGTGGCGCGCATCGACGCCGCGCGCTTCGCCGCCGAGCCGCGGGGCGGCCCCTTCGACCTCGTGCTCGTCGACCCGCCCTACGCGACGCCGCTGAGCGCGGTCTACGCGCGGCTCGCGGACCTCCAGCGCGCGGGGGCCCTGGCGCCGGACGCCACGGTGGTGGTCGAGCGCGACAAGCGGGATCCCGACCTGGACCTGCCACCGCCGGAGTTCCTGGCATCCGAGGCCGTGCGCACCTACGGTGACACCGTGCTGGTCTACTTCGTGACCAAGGGGTCGAGTCCACGATGACGTCCGCGGTCTGTCCGGGCAGCTTCGACCCGGTGACCTACGGCCACCTCGACGTGATCGAGCGGGCCGCGAGCCGGTTCGACCAGGTGCTCGTCGCATGCACGTCCAACCTCGGCAAGGAGCCGCTGTTCGCCGTGGACGAGCGCGTCGACCTCGTGCGCGCCGCCACCGCGCATCTCGACAACGTGCGCATCGAGACGTTCGACGGCCTGCTCGTCGACTTCTGCCGCGCCCACGGGGTGGGCCTCATCGTGAAGGGCCTGCGGGCCGTCAGCGACTTCGAGTACGAGCTGCAGATGGCCCAGATGAACTCCACGATCGGGGAGGTGGAGACGCTGTTCATGACCACCTCGCCCGTATACTCGTTCCTCTCGTCCTCGCTGGTGAAGGAGGTCGCGCGCTTCGGCGCCGATGTGTCAGGGTTCGTGCCTCCCGTGGTCGCGGCTGCGTTGCGTGCACGACTCGGCTGAGGGGTACGGCCGGAGAACCGGACAACCGCGCAAAGGGGCACTGCACTTGGACGTCGACGGTCTGATCGCACAGCTCGAGCAGCTCCTCGCAGAGGCGCGTCCCGTGCCGCTGTCCTCGTCGGTGATGGTCAACCGTGCCGACATCGAGGAGCTCGTCAACGAACTGCGCAACCGCCTGCCGGAGGAGCTCCGCCAAGCCCGCTGGATTTTGAAGGAGCGGGACGAGGTGCTCGCTCAGGCGACGCGCGAGGCCGAGCAGCTGCTCGCGGACGCGCGCGAGGAGCGCGAGCGGATGCTGTCCGAGCAAGAGGTCGTCAAGGCCGCCAACCGGGAGAGCGAGCGGATCGTCGAGGACGCGCGCGAGCACGCCAGGGTCCTGCGCCTCGAAGCCGAGGACTACGTGGACTCCAAGCTCGCCAACTTCGAGATCGTGCTGTCCAAGACCATGGCGCAGGTCGAGCGGGGACGCGAGCGCCTGCGCGGCCGCCTCGCGAGCGACGAGCTCGGGCAGGCCGGCGAGCAGGGCGCGGGACCCGTCCCGGAGCACGATGAGGAGCAGGTGGACGAGCGGCGGGCGGTGTACGACTACGAGACGCTGGACGAGCCGCGGGACGGCTGAGCGTCCGCGTGCTAGCGTGGACGTACGTCCCGCTCACGGGGTGTTTCGTCGTGTTCGCGTCGTCCCCTCGAACGTTGTCCCGCGCCGTGCCCCGGCGGAAAGTCGCACCATGCGTCCCACCTATCACGATCACGTGTTGAACGTCACCGACCTCGTCGACCAGCCCGGCGCGTCGCGCCGGCTCGACCTCGACGTGGCCGTGCCCGAGGGCTTCGAGCTGCCGTTGGTGTTCCTGCGTGAGCCGCTGCACCTGGCCGGGGTCATCGAGAGCGTGGTCGACGGGCTGCTCGTGCGTGGCGCCCTGTCGGTGACGGTCCGGCTCGACTGCGCGCGCTGCCTGGAGCCGGTGCAGACCGAGCTCGCGGCGGACGTCGTGGAGCTGTTCAGCGACCCCGCTCGGGTCGCCAGGGACGCCGAGGCGCCGGAGGCGGGCTACGAGATCCGTGAGGGTCACATCGATCTCGACGCGCTGCTGCGTGACTCCCTCGCCCCGGCCACGCCCTACCAGCCGCTGTGCCGCCGTGGCTGCCGCGGGCTGTGCGCGCAGTGCGGGACCAACCTCAACCACCGCCAGTGCACCTGCCGTGACGAGCACGTCGACCCCCGGTGGAGCGCGCTGGCCGACCTCGACCTCCCGGCCGACCGACACGACATCTAGGAGCACCCGTGGCAGTCCCGAAGCGCAAGAAGTCTCGGTCCCGCACCCGCCACCGCAAAGCGCAGTGGCTGCGGACGAACCCGCCCACCGTGGGCACGTGCCCACGCTGCAAGGCCGACGTCCGTCCCCACACCGTGTGCGCCTCGTGCGGGTACTACGGCGGCAGGCAGGCCGTCGAGGTCGACGCCTGACGTGCGTCCCCACGTCGTCTGCGGCGTGGCGGGAGACGTCTTCGACGAGCACCCGGTGGACGACGGGGTGACGGCGGGCCGTGCGCCGCAGGTCCGGCCGGCCGCTGGTGTCCGGCGATGAGCGAGCAGCAGCCGGCCCACGTCGCGCAGGAGGCGCTCGAGCACCTCGAACGTGGGCTCGGCGTCTCCTTGAGCGACGGCGACCTCCTGCGTCTGGCGGTCACCCACCGGTCGTTCGCCTTCGAGGCGGGGGGCCTGCCGACGAACGAGCGGCTCGAGTTCCTCGGCGACGCCGTGCTCGGGCTGGTGGTGACGGACTTCATCTACCGGCGCTTCCCCGACGAGCCTGAGGGCCGGCTTGCGAAGCTGCGGGCCGCGGTGGTGAACAGCGCTGCCCTCGCGCAGGTGGCGCGCCGGCTCGCCTTGGGCGACGTGGTGCTCCTCGGCCGGGGCGAGGTGCTCTCGGGCGGTCGCGACAAGGACTCGATCCTCGCGGACACCCTGGAGGCCGTCATCGGGGCGGTCTACCTCGACCGGGGGATCACGGTGGCTGCCGAGGCCGTCGAGCGGCTGTTCGCACCCCTCGTCGAGGAGCTCGCGAGCAGTCATGCGTCGCTGGACTACAAGACGAGCCTGCAGGAGTACACCGCCGCGCACCTCGAGACCCTGCCCGTCTACGACGTCACGGAGGAGGGGCCGGATCACGACAAGCGCTTCACCGCCGAGGTCCTGATCGCGGGGGTGGCCCGGGGAACCGGCCACGGGCGGAGCAAGAAGGAGGCCGAGCAGGCCGCGGCGCGGGAGGCGTACACGCAGCTTGCCCACGACGGCCAGGCGGCGGTGCCGGGGAAAGCGGGCCCTGACGCGGTACCGTCCCAGTCCGGCTGAGGAGACAGCCCGCACGGCGACGGGCGCAGACGACGGAGGACGTCGGTGACGAACCTGCCCGAAGTGGAGGTGACCCGCAAGGAGCTCGAACGCGACGCTGTCGGCAAGCGCATCAAGGCCGTGACGGTCAAGACCCCGAGCCTGGTCGCGCGTCACCGCAACCGGCCTGAGTTCTACAAGGTCCTCGAAGGCCGCAGGATCCGTGCCGTGGCCCGGCGGGGGACGCACCTGCTGCTCGACCTCGACGACGGTGCAGTGCTCGTGCTCCGGTTCGGGACGGGGGCGTCCATCAGCCGCGAGACGGCGACCGCCGAGCCGGGCAAGGACACGCAGTTCGTCGCGGTGTTCACCACAGGGGGCTCGCTCCACTACGTCGATCCGCACAAGGACGGCGAGCTCTTCGTCGTCGGTCGCGACGAGGTCGAGGCGCTCGCCGAGCTGAACCCGAGCGGCATCGACCCCCTGGCCGACCAGTTCACCTGGCACGCGATCGGGCAGAAGTTCGCCGCCCGCGAGGGCAGCCTCAAAGCGCTGCTCACCGACGAGTCGGTCATCGTCGGCCTCGGCGACCTGTACGCCGACGAGATCCTGTGGAACGCCGGCCTGGCCGCGAAGCGGCGCACCGACTCGCTGTCCGCCCAGGAGGTGCGCCGCCTGTACCGGGCCATCCTCGAAGTGCTCTACGAGGCCGTCAAGCAGGGCGGCACCGCTGAGCCCGGCGACGAGTTCGACGACGGCGAGGTCTACGGTGACTTCGGTGACCACATCAAGGTCTACGGCCGTGGTGGCCTGCCGTGTGCCCGCTGCCGGCAACGGGTGGTGTACGAGACCATCGACAGCCGGGGCACCTACTGGTGCCCCCAGTGTCAGACCTGAGCGAGCGGCCGCGCCGGCGCCGCAGCATGCGGCCACCGCCCACGCGCCGACGGCCTGCTCCCCGCGCACCCGAGGGCCCTGCTCCCGCCGGCTGACGGTCCTGCCCCCGCCCGCCGACCGCGTCAGGCAGGGCGCACACGGCCGACGGTCCCCTCGCCGGCGCGCGTGTCCGATCCGCCGGCGCGCGTGTCCGATGCGGCCGCGGCGACCGCACGGACCGCCTCGACGAGCAACGGCACGAAGTCCTCGGCTGCGGCCACCACACCGTCGTGGTCGGCGTCGAGCACGAGCTTGGACGCGCCCGGGATGCGGTCGGCGAGGTCGTGCTGACCCGCGGGGGGCACCAGCCGGTCGCGGGCGGTGATGAGCACGGCGGTGGGCACGTCCACCGCATGGAGCCAGTCCCGCGCGTCGTAGCGGCCGAGCTCGCGGCCGGCCTCGGCGATGTCCTCCGCGCTGCCCCGGTCCACCTCGCCGAAGAGCCAGGGCAGCAGCTCCAGGAGCTCCTGCGGGGTCTCGGGGTGGATCATGCGCGTGAAGATCCGCGGCAGCCGACCGGCCGCCTGGAGGGCCACCCCCTGCTCCCACCAGGGTCGCGGCAGCACCCGCAGGCCGAGCTGGAGCACGCCCATCGCCCGCCAGATCCACCGGTCCTGGGCGCGGGTCGAGAACGAGGCGCTGGTGGCGCACAGCACGAGACCCGCCACCACATCGGGGTGGCGGCGCCACAGCAGCTGGGCGATCGCGCCACCGAGCGAGTAGCCCACGGCGATGACCGGCCCAGTCTCGAGCGTGCGGATGAGCGCGGCCACGTCGTCGGCCACGTCCACCAGGCGGAACGGCGTGGCGGGCCGGGGCCCCCGGCCGTGGCCCCGGAAGTCGGTGGCGAGGACCCGCCCGACCCCGCCGAGCGGCGCGTAGCATCCGAACCAGGTCACGTCGGACGGGTACATGAACGCGTGTAATAGCAGGATCGGCGGCGACGGCGGCGCGCGGGGACCCGGCAGATCCCGGACGAAGAGCTCTGCGCGGCCCGGCACGGTCACTACCCGGCCCGGCGGCAGGGGCGGGGGCACGGGCAGGGGCGTGTCAGGACGCAGCGGGCGTGCCCGCCCGGCGGCCCAGGCAAGCCCCATGGCTGCCGCAGCGGTCACGGTCGCAGTGGTGGACAGCAGGGGACGAGCACGCATCGGACCCAGACTAGCCACGCCCCCCCGGCGAGCGGCGCTTGCGCCCTTGTGCCCCACCGGCGGTGTCCGCTATAGTGCAGTTGTGAACGCCTCGGGCTCCCACCTGGACTCGAGCGCGTTCGGGTTCGCGCAGAACCACAGATCGTGGCCTGCTCGTCCCCACCGCCCAGCCCACCCAGTCCTCGCACGACCTGCACGGAGGTACGCATGAAGGCGCTCGTCGGAAGCTGGGATCACCGTCCCTACCAGCTGCTTGCAGAGGTGACCGCCCTGCGGGCCAAGGTGGCTGAGCTGCAGCAGGAGCTGCGCGCAGCGCACGAGAGCAACGAAGCGCTCCGCGCGGCGCTGTCCCGCGTGCTCGAGGACGACGTGGCCCAGGTACCCGTCGTGGACACCTCCGAGGACGTGGAGATCGCGGTCAGCGCCCGCTAGCCCCATCTCCGAGGACGTGGAGATCGCGGTCAGCGCCCGCTAGCCCCTCGGCGCAGCCGCTCCACACCTCGGCTCGGCCACCGTCCACGGCCCGCCGCGGACCCATCTCGCCGGCCCGAGCTCGCGGGCATCTCGCTAGGCCGGCCCAAGTTCACGGGTTGCCCGGCTGTTGCGGTTCCTTGGTCACCCCTCCGGCCGTCGTTACACTCCGCGCAATCGTTCTCGGTGACCGGAGGGTCGACGCAGGTGTATCTGCGCTCAATGCGGCTGCGGGGCTTCAAGTCCTTCGCCGACAAGACCACCCTCGACTTCGAGCCCGGGATCACGGTCATCGTCGGACCCAACGGGTCCGGCAAGTCCAACATCGTCGACGCGCTGACGTGGGTGCTCGGCAGTCACAGCGCGAAGTCGCTGCGCGGCGGCTCGATGGCCGACGTGATCTTCGCGGGCTCGCCGGACAAGCCCGCGCTCGGGCGGGCGGCGGTCGACATCACGATCGACAACGCCGACGGTGCCCTGCCCATCGAGTTCAGCGAGGTCACGGTCTCGCGCTCGATGTTCGCCAGCGGGGAGAACAACTACGCGATCAACAACGCCGACTGCCGCCTGCTCGACGTGCAGGAGCTGCTGTCCGACACGGGCCTCGGGCGCGAGAACCACACGATCGTCGGGCAGGGCCAGCTCGATGCGATCCTGAACGCCAAGCCGGAGGACCGTCGGGCGTTCATCGAGGAGGCCGCGGGCATCCTCAAGCACCGCAAGCGCAAAGAGCGTGCGTTGCGCAAGATCGCGCAGATGGAGGGCCATGTCGAACGGCTCACCGATCTGCTCCGTGAGCTGCGGCGCAACTTGCGGCCCCTCGAGCGACAGGCCGAGGCTGCCAAGAAGCACGCCGAGCTGTCGGAGCAGCTGAAAGCGGTCCGTATCGAGCGTGCGCTGCGGGAGCTGGACGGGCTGTCGCGCCGCTGGGACGACGAGGCCAGCGCCCAGGAGCGCAGCGACGAGGCGCTCGCCGGCCTCGCGGCCCAGCTCGCGGCTGCGCGGGCCGAGGAGGACCGGATCGAGCAGGCGCTTGAACGGCTCGCACCCGCGGCCCGCCGGGCAGGGGAGACCCACTTCCGGCTCGCCAACCTCGTCGAGCGCTTCAAGGGCCTGACCGAACGGGTCGAGGAACGTCGGCGGGGGCTCGTCGAGGCGGCCGAGGAGCCGGTGGCTGGCCGTGACCCTGCAGAGCTGCGCGCCCGGGCGGCGGCGGAGCGGGCCGTGCTGGACGATCTGGCGGCGGAGCGGACGGCTGCAGCGGAGCGCCTCGAACGTGCGGAGGCGAACCGCCGCGCAGCCGAGCAGGCACGTCGGGCCCACGAGCAGGCAGCCGCCGCCGAGGCCCGACGGCGTGCGCAGGCGCGTGAGGCGTACCTGCGCTGGGAGGGGGAGGTCGCAGCCCTACGGTCGGGGCTCGCCCAGGCCGCGAGCGAGGAGGGTCGGCTCACGAGCCAGCTGTCCGGTCTCGCGGCCCGCAAGGACGAGCTCGAGGCCGCCGTCGCGGAGGTGACGGCGGAGATCCAGCGCCACGATCGTGACAGCGAGGTCCTCGCCGACCAGCTCGCCGCCGCCGAAGCGCACGTGGTCCGGCGCCAGGCGGCAGCGGGCGATGCGGCCAAGGCCGAACGTGAGCTCGAGCGTCAGCGCGCGGGCCTGCAAGCCCGTGCCGACGCGTTGCGCGCCGCCTCCGAGGAAGCCGGCGAAGGCTCCAGTGCGCTGCTGCAGGCCAGTCTGTCGGGGCAGGTGGAGGACGTGCTCGGGCCCCTGGCCGACCACATCCGCGTGGCCGACGGCATGGCGAAGGCGGTTGCGGCCGCGCTGGGGCCGCTCGGTGACGCGGTCGTGGTCGAGTCGGCAGACGCCGCAGCCCGCGCCATCGCCTTCGTGCGCCGCACGCAGGCCGGCCGTGTGCTGCTGCTGCCTGGCAGCGACGCACCTCCCCGGGGGAGCGCCCGCGACGCGCAGGTCGCCGCGCTCGGTGCGCGGCCCCTTGCGGAGGCGCTCGAGGCCGACCAGCGGGTCAGCGCGGCGCTGCACCGCGCGCTCGCGGGCGTCTACGCGGTGGAGGACTTCGACACCGCCTGCCGTCTCGCCGCGCGCTACCCGGCCTGCACCTTCGTGTCCGTCGGCGGACATGTCGCCGGGGCGCGGGGCTACGCAGGCGGTTCGACGGTGACGTCGACGGCAGTGCTGTCGCGCGCGGCTGCCGAGCAGGCCGAGGCGGCGCTGGCGGAGGTCGAGGCGGGGCTCCTCGTCGCGCATCGCCGGGTCGGCGACGCCGATCGTGAGCTCGACGACGCCCGGCGGGAGCTCGACGCGGCGACCGCAGCCATGCAGGAATCCGACGGGCTCATCACCGCGGCGGCCGAACGGCTGAAGCGCCTGCGCGCCGAGCTCGCCGGCTGCGAGCACGAGCTCGGCGTCCTCGAGGGACAGCGCGACGACCTCGCCCGCGAGATCGCCGAGCAGCGCGAGCGGCTCGCGACCCTGGAAAGCCGCGGGGCCGAGGCGATCATCGCCGAGGACGCCGACGGCCCGGACATCGAGGCCGAGCGGCTCGACGACATCCTCAACGAGGCGCGGGAGGCGGAGGTCCAGGCGCGCCTGGACGCCAGTGCGGTCGAGCAGCGTGGTGAGGAGCATGGTCGGCGTATCGAGGCCCTCGAAGCTGAAGCGGCTGACGTGGAGCGCCAGCTCGTTGAGCGCGAGCGGCGTCGCGCCGAGCGACTCGCAGCCATCGAACGCTGCGGCGTGCTCGCGTCCGTGACCGACATCGCCCTGCGGCGGGCCGAGTCCTCGCTCGACCTCGCAGCCGCCGAGCGTGATCGGGTGGAGGAGGAGCGAGCGGAGGAGCAGCGGCGCCTCGGCGTGGTGCGCGCGCGGGCACGCGACGTAGCCGATGAGCTCAACGGCCTGCGCGAGACCCGCCACGCAGAGGATCTGCGGCGGGCGGAGCTCACGCACGCGCTCGACGAGGTCCGCTCCCGCCTCGAACATGACCTCGGGCTCGACCCCGACGCGGCCCTGGCGGATGCCCGCACGCAGCACGACGGCGGCCCTCTCGGCGGCGGCCCCGACCGTGACACCGAGCTCGCCGAGGCGGAAGAGCGCTTCGTCAAGAAGCTGGGCCTGCTGGGCACGATCAACCCGCTCGCGCTCGAGGAGCATCGCGAGCTCGCCGAGCGCCACGAGTTCATGACGGAGCAGCTCGACGACCTCCGCCGGTCGCGGGCGGATCTGCTCAAGGTGGTGGAGGCGGTCGACCAGCGCATCCGTGAGGTCTTCTCGGCCGCGTTCACCGACGTGGCTGCCGAGTTCGAGACGATGTTCCCGCGCTTGTTCCCCGGCGGCGAGGGCCGGCTCGTGCTCACCGATCCCGACGACATGCTCTCGACCGGTGTCGAGGTCGAGGCGCGGCCGCCCGGCAAGCGGATCAAACGGCTCTCGCTGCTGTCGGGCGGGGAGCGCAGCCTGACCGCGCTGGCGGTGCTGTTCGCGATCTTCGCGGCGCGCCCCTCGCCGTTCTACGTCCTCGACGAGGTCGAGGCGGCCCTCGACGACGTCAACCTCCAGCGCTTCCTCGACGTCGTGCGGGTCTTCCGCGCGTCGAGCCAGATCATCATCGTCACCCATCAGAAGCGCACGATGGAGGTCGCCGACACGCTCTACGGCATCACCATGCAGCGCGACGGGGTCTCGAAGGTCATCAGCCAGCGCATGCACGTCGACGAGCAGGCGCCCGCCCGCGCCTAGGGGCGTGCCCGGCCCCGCTGACCCGAGGTGCCCACCGCATCTGACCAGGGGCGGCGCTGCGGTCCACGCGCCCCTCTCCGTGCCGTGTGGCTGGTCGCGCGCGCTCCGTGCGGAGCCGCCGGTAGGCTTGCACTCCATGGAACCGCTTCTGCTGGCCGTCGTCATCGCGCTCGTCCTCGTCGTCGTCATCGCCGGCGGCGTCGTCGCCGTCCGCAGGCGCCAGGCGCCGCCCGACCGGGGGGTCGTCGACCACCTGGACGACCGGGCGGTGCCCGAGGTCGAGCCTGAGCCCGAGGGCGAGACCGACGAGCGCACCACCGCAGTCGACGTCCTCGAACGGCCCGAGGCCGAGGCCCCGCCCGCGGCACCGCCTGCTCCGCCCGCGGAGCCGCTGACGACCCGGGAGCGCTTCCGCCGCCGCCTTGGACGCGCCCGCAACAACCTCGGCGCGACGATCGCCGACATCTTCAGCCGCGGCATCACCGACGAGGCCTGGGACGAGATCGAGGAGGCGCTCATCGCTGCCGACGTCGGAGTCGAGGCGAGCCTCGAGCTCGTGTCGGGGTTGCGCGAGCGCGTGCGGGAGGAGGGCATCCGCACCGGGGAGGAGGCGCTCGCGCTGCTGAAGGAGGTGCTGCGCCTCGAGCTGTCGGTCGCCGACCGCAGGCTGGCCCGACGTGAGGACGGCACCACCGTCTGGCTCGTCACCGGCGTGAACGGCACCGGCAAGACGACCTCGATCGGCAAGCTCGCCGCCCGGCACACGAGCGCCGGCGAGGCGGTGGTGCTCGCCGCGGCAGACACCTTCCGCGCCGCGGCCATCGAGCAGCTCGAGACGTGGGGCGAGCGTGCTGGCGCACGGACCGTCCGCCATGCTCAGGGCGCCGACCCCGCAGCCGTCGCCTTCGACGGCTACCAGTCCGCGCGGGCGGCGGGCGCGGACCTGCTGCTCGTCGACACCGCAGGGCGCCTGCAGAACAAGAAGGCGCTGATGGACGAGCTCAGCAAGGTGAAGCGCGTGCTCGAACGCGAGGCCGGGCCGTGCGACGAGGTGCTGCTCGTCCTCGACGCCACGACCGGGCAGAACGGGCTGGCGCAGGCCCGGGCGTTCATGGAGGCCGTCGACGTCTCCGGGGTGCTCCTGACGAAGCTCGACGGTACGGCCCGGGGCGGGATCGTCATCGCGATCCAGCGCCAGCTGGGCATCCCGGTCAAGGTCGTCGGGTTGGGCGAGAGCATCGACGACCTCGCGGACTTCGACCCCGACGCCTTCGTCGAGGCGCTGTTCGCCGAGGTCGCCCAGGACGTCGACGTCGACGAGGGCGGAGCGTAGCCGTGCCCGGGCCCGGCCTGAGCGACCTCGAGCCGGACGCCGTGCGGGAGGCGCTGCGCCTGCTCGGGACTGCGGACCCGCCCAGCCAGCGCGCCGCGGCGCTGCGTGAGCTCGCAGAGGAGTTCGCTGCTCCGGGTGCCGTGAAGGCCATCCTCGACCGTGCGCCCGAGGGCGCCCGCACCGCGTTCACGCGCCTCGCCCACAACGGCCCGGCCAGCGTCGAGGACCTGCTCGGACGTGGGTGGTGGGGCAAGGGCGCGCTCCCCCCGCCGCTGGACTGGCTGCAGCGACGCGCGCTGGTGCTCGTCGGATCCGATGGACTGGTGCACGCGACCGCTGAAGCCCGTGGGGGCTTCCGTGCGCTGACCCTGGACGTCGGGGCTCCCGCACCCCCCGAGGTGGTCGGCACGGTGCGCGTGGAGCCTGCCCGCACGGTGGTGGTCGCACCCGACGCCGCCGGGCTCGAGCGGACCCTGGCCGTCGCAGGGGCAGGGCTGCGCGCCGTCGCCGCGACCGTCGCCGTGTCCGAGAAGGCCCCGAAGGCGGTCGAAGCCGCGCTCCGTGCCGCAGGCGTCCGCCTCGACGCCGACGAGGCCGTGCGCGTAGAGCCCGACCGCCCCGCGCTGCCGGGAACCCCCGAGGTGGCAGTCGGGCCACGCGCGGTGCGGGCGCTGTTCGAACGTGCGGCGGCGGAGCAGCGGCAGCTGCGCCTGCAGTACTTCGCGTCGTCGCGCGGCGGTGCGGCGACGGAGCGCACCGTCGACCCGTGGGAGTTCCGTGACGATTTGCTGCGCGGCTACTGCCACCTTCGTGAAGGCGAACGCACCTTCGCGGTGGACCGGGTCGGTCGGGCGACGCTGCTGGCCAGCCCGATCGCGCAGCGGCCCGCCGGGAGGTGACCCCCGGGCCGCGTCAGCGCCGCAGCCAGTCATCGATGCGGGCCGCCACCGCAGCCGGCCGCTCGAGATGCAGGAAGTGGCCGCAGCCGTCGAGCACCTCCGTGCGGCACCAGTCCGGCAGCGCGTCTGCAGCTTGTGCGATGAACCTGGCGTCGAGGCAGCCGTCGTCGGCGCCTCCGAGCAGCAGCACGGGCGGCGCGGGTCCCCGTGACATGTGCGCTCGCAGGTCGTCCAGCTCCGGGTCGCGGTAGCGCTCGTCGAACAGCGCCCGGTAGTAGCCGAGGGCGGCGGTGACAGTGTCAGGGTCGGCGAACACCTGGTGGACGGCGTCACGGTGGGGGACCGCTGTGAGCCCTGGTGACCACGTCCGCCACAGGAAGTCGATGAGCTCGGGACCGCTGCCGAGCACGAGCTCGGGCAGATCGTCGAGCTGGAAGAACCAGATGTAGAAGCTGCGTTGGAGCTGTGCCGGATCGCTCAGGATCGTCGCCATCGACTCGGGCGGCGGGACCGCCATGGCCACCCCTGCCGCGAGGTGCTCGGGGAACGCGCTCGCAAGCCCGTACACGACCGTGGCGCCCCAGTCGTGGCCGACGACCGGAACTGGTCCGTTCGGTGAGATCGCCGCGCACAGCGCGGCGGCGTCGGCCACCAGGGTCGCGGCATCGTAGTAGGCCTCGCCGGTGCGGGTCTGTTCGTGGTAGCCCCGCCCGAACGGTGCGATGACCCGCCAGCCGCGGGGGACCAGCTCCGCGGCGAGCGGTTCGAACGTGCGGGGATGGTCGGGGAAGCCGTGCAGGCACACCAGCGGCTTGCCTTGCCCGGCGACCAGCGCTGGTGCGTCGAGCCTGCGGGTCGCGATCACCGTCTCGGTCCACATCCGCTGCCCCCCTGTTCCAGGCCGCGGCGCGCGCCGCGGTGCCACAGCCAACCACACCGCCCGGCGGGGACCAACGCCGGGATCTTGCCTGTTGCCGTGCGGGCTCGCCGGAGGGAGGATGCGCGCTGCGGCGGGACCGTTCGGAGTCGCGCACAAATTACCTGGTCAAAGAAGATGACTGGGTTACGCTGCCGGTATGGCGTCGGTGGAGCAGGAGGTCGCGGCCAAGTACGAGGCGATCGCTCCGTTTCTGGATGAGCGGCAGCGGCGCTTGTGGTTGGGGGTGGAGGCGCGGGCCCTGGGGCGCGGTGGGGTGTCGACGGTGGCCCGCGCGGCGGGGGTGTCACGCACGACGGTGAGCGCGGCGCTCAAGGAGCTCGCGGATCCGCAGGCCGGGGCGCCGGCGGGTCGGGTGCGCCGGGCGGGTGCGGGTCGGCCGCCGCTGGTGGCAGCCGACCCGGCGCTGCTGGGTGCGTTGGAGGCGCTGGTGGAACCGGCGACGTTGGGGGATCCGCAGTCGCCGTTGCGGTGGACGGCGAAGTCGACCCGGACGCTGGCTGCTGAGCTGCGGGCGCAGGGGCATGCGGCGGGGGCGCGCACGGTGGCCAAGCTGCTCAAGCAGCTGGGCTACAGCCTGCAGGCGATGGCCAAGACCACCGAGGGCCGCCAGCACCCTGACCGCGACGCGCAGTTTTGTTACCTGGCCGGGCAGGTCAACGCGCACCTGGCCGCCGGCCAGCCGGTGGTGTCGGTCGACACGAAGAAAAAGGAGCTGGTCGGGGACTACAAGAACGGCGGGCAGGAGTGGCAGCCCAAGGGCGCACCAGCCCCGGCCAAGGTGCACGACTTCATCGGGCCTGAGGGCAAGGCGATCCCCTACGGGGTGTATGACGTGGCCGCCGACGCCGGCTGGGTCAGCGTGGGCCGCGACCACGACACCTCGACGTTCGCCGTGGCTAGCCTGCGCCGCTGGTGGCAGACCATGGGCCAGCCCACCTACCCCGCGGCCGAGCGGCTGCTCATCTGCGCCGACGGTGGCGGCTCCAACGGCTCGCGCACCCGCCTGTGGAAGGTCGAGCTGGCCGCCATGGCCGCCGACACCGGCCTGACGATCACCGTGTGCCACCTGCCGCCGGGCACCAGCAAGTGGAACAAGATCGAGCACCGGCTGTTTTTCTCACACATCTCCATGAACTGGCGCGGCCGGCCGCTGGAAAGCCACGAAGTCATCGTCCAGCTGATCGCCGCCACCACCACCCGCACCGGCCTGAGCGTGCAAGCCGAACTCGATGAGGGCACCTACCCCAAGGGCGTCAAGATCAGCGACCAGCAGATGGCTGCGCTGCCGCTGCACCGCCACGACTTCCACGGCAACTGGAACTACACCCTGCAACCCGAATAACGTCCATGTAATTTATGCGCGGGCCCTTAGCTTGCGATTAAACCTTGGCTGTCAGTCGTCGGTGGCTTCCTTGAGCTGGAGTTCGGTGGCCTTGGCGGCGACTTTGCGCATCTTGGCGATGATGGCGCGTAGTTCGCGGTCGTTGGCGATCCACTCTTTGTAGAGGGCCGCCTGGCGTTCGGTGAGTCGTCGGCTGACGGTCTTGCCGTTGACCTTGGCGCTCCATTGCCAGTAGGGGCCGTGAGGCTGCGGCGGGTCGGCTTGGCAGCGGCAGCCGGGGTGGCCACAGCGCGTGTAGCGGCGGGTGATGCTGCCTGCGGCGATGAGGCCGATGTCGGCGAGCTGGGCGGCGAGCTCGCGGTAGCGGCGTTGGTAGCCGGCGAGCCGGTCGGCGGTGCTTGCTGTGGCCATGTGGGATCCCACCTTGCCATGGGTCACGGTCGAGGGTCCCACACTACCACTCGATCCGTAATCATACTGACCGACATGGCGATGCCGGCACCACCGACTGCTGCGGCAGCGGCCCTCATGTCCTTCCGTCAGGCGTTCTACGCCACCTTGACCAGCTGGGCCGACGCGCTGTTCGAGCTGTGCGAGGCGTGCTTGTGCACGTCCGGACCGGTGACCTCGACCCCGCACCTGAGCCTCGAGCCGTGCTTCCGGCGCAGCCACGGCAGCCTGTACAAGGCGCTGGCGCGCGGCAGCATCGACGTCGACGCGCTGCGCGCGCTGCTCGTCGCGCACCGGCCCGCCGGCTGGCCGGCCGTGTTCGCCGTGGACGCCTCCACCTGGGACCGCTGCGACGCCGAGACGTCCCCCGAGCGCGGCTTTTACTACCACGCCGCCAAGCACTCGGCGGGCCAGCCGATCGTGGCCGGCTGGTCCTACCAGTGGGTCAGCCAGCTCGACTGGGCGCCCGACTCGTGGACCGCACCCGTGGACGCCCGCCGCATCCCCGTCGACGCCGACGTCACCGCCGCCACCGCCACCCAGATCCGCGACCTGCTCGCCCTGCTCGACGACGACGGCGACGACGGGGCCGCGCCGCTGTTCGTGTTCGACGCCGGCTACGACCCCATCGGGCTATCCCACGCGCTCGCCGACGATGCGGTGCAGGTCCTCGTGCGCATCCGCGACGACCGCGTGTTCTACACCGACCCGCCCGCACCCGAGCCCGGCACCCTAGGCCGCCCGCGCCGTCACGGCCACCGCTTCAAATGCGGCGACCCGACCACCTGGCCCGAACCCGACGACACCCTCGTCGCCACCGATCCCCGCTACGGGCGCGTGACCGTGGCCGCCTGGGACGGCCTGCACCCCCGGCTCGCCCGCCGCGGCCGTTGGGCCGACCACGCACAACCTCCGATCGTGCGCGGGACCGTCATCCGCGTCGAGGTCGAACATCTGCCCAAACCCACCGCGCGGGCCAAGAAGACGCTGTGGCTGTGGTGGTCCGGACCCGGCACGCCCGACCTCGACGTCTGCTTCCGCGCCTACCTGCGCCGCTTCGACATCGAACACACCTACCGGTTCGCCAAGAACACCCTCGGCTGGACCACCCCACGCATCGCCACCCCCGACCAGGCCGACCGCTGGACCTGGCTCATCGCCGCCGCCTACACCCAGCTGCGGCTCGCCCGCGGCCTCATCGCCGACCATCGCCTGCCCTGGGAGCAACCCTGCGACCCCGCCAAGCTCACCCCCGCCCGCGTCCGGCGCGGGTTTCGTCGACTTGCCGCAACCATCGGCACACCGGCCAGACCACCGAAATCCGACACGCCCGGCCCCGGACGTCCACGAGGCTCCCGTACCGGCCCCCGAACCCGCTACCCCGCCATCAAGAAGGCAGCCTGAGGTTTAATCGCAAGCTTAGCCCCACCAGCGCCGGCGGGACGCGCCACTGCGTTCAGCGCGGCCAGCGCCGCCGGACCTGGACCCGCACGGCAGCGCCGTGGCGGCGGA
>SKPY01000172.1 GCA_007119305.1 Nitriliruptorales bacterium | reverse complement strand
TCGCCGGGTTCGCGGCGGAGACGATCGGCCCTGAGTCAAGGGATGGTGAGCACGACTTTGCCGCGCACGTGGCCGGCTTCGATGACGTCGTGGGCGCGGGCGGCCTCGCCGAGGGGGACCGACAGATGGATCGGCAGTCGCAGATCGCCAGCCGCGGCGAGCGCAGCGAGCTCGACGAGGACAGCAGCGGAGCGCGCGCCGCGCAGCCGTCGCACGCCGTGCCGGTCGGCTGCGGCGTCGTCGACGGTGGTCGCGACCCGCGCGCGGTCGGCGGCGACAGGCAGCGATGCCTCGATCGCGCCGGCGCCGATGGCGTCGAGGACGGCGTCGACCCCGTGCGGCGCCTGCTCGCGGACACGCTCCGTGAGCCCCGGGCCGTAGCTGACCGGGATGGCGCCGAGCGAGCGCAGGTAGTCGTGGTTGCGGGGACTCGCGGTGCCGAGCACCGTCGCACCGCGCCGGTATGCGAGCTGGACGGCGACGGTGCCGACGCCGCCGGCCGCGGCGTGAACCAGGACGGTGTCGCCGGGCCCGATGGCGAGCGCGTCGACGGCGTGGTGCGCCATCTGCCCGGCTGCCGACAGCGCGCCGGCGACGCGCCAGGACAGCCCCTCGGGCTTGGCGGCGACGTGGTCGGCGGGCACGGTGACGTGCTCGGCGTAAGCAGCCAGTGCCGTGAAGCCGAGCACCTCCTGCCCCGGGCGGAAGTCGGTGACGTCCCCGCCGACCGCGTCGACGACACCGGCGAACTCGTTGCCGAGAGTTTGGGGGAACCGCGCGGTCATCACGTCGGTGAGCTCGCCGCGACGAACCTTGGCGTCGACCGGGTTGACCCCGGCGGCGGCGACGCGGACGCGGACCTCGCCCGCGGCCGGAGCGGGGGTCTCAAGGTCGGCGAGTCGCAGCACCGCGGGGGGACCGTGGCGGTCGAAGACGACGGCGGCGGTCATGTCAGCCTCCGGAGGTGGGTCAGGCCGCACGGCGACTGCGCATGGTCGTGTCAGGGGCCGCGAGGTCGCGCCGTGGCAACGATGGGACGCGCATGGCCGTGTGCCAGGGCAGCGTAGCGGTCGCGCAGCGCCGCGCGAGTGACCTGGCTCGCCGTTTGCTCCGCCGCCGAGAGGGGCAGCCGCCGATGAGTTCGAGCCGCCGGGGCCGTCGAAGGAACCGGACAGCCCGCTTGTCACTCGGTCGAAGGACGCAGACGAAACTCCTGCCAAAGCCGGACGACGGCCGGGCGGACACGCAGCACAGTTGAACGGCATGAACCGCAAGCCGGTGTGCCGCATCCCTGATTGGAGGACGTGATGCCCCCACACACACCCGGCGACCTCGACGGGGTCGCGCTCCAGGCTGACCCGCTGAGCGCAGCCGCCGCTGCGGGCCCGACCCTGGCGATCGAAGCGTCCGGTCTCGTCAAGCACTTCGGTGCGACACGCGCCGTCGACGGCCTCGACCTCCGGGTGCCGACGGGCACGGTCTACGGCGTGTTGGGTCCCAACGGCGCCGGCAAGACGACCGCGATCCGCATGCTCGCCACCCTGCTGCGGCCCGACGCCGGCAGTGCGCGCGTGTTCGGCCTCGACATCGTCAGCGAGGCCGACGCGGTGCGCAGCCGGGTGAGCTTGACCGGGCAGTTCGCCTCGGTCGACGAGGACCTGACCGGGCTCGAGAATCTCGTGCTGCTGTCGCGGCTCTGGGGCTACTCGCGCGCCACGGCGCGGACGCGGGCGCGCGCGCTGCTCGAGGCCTTCGATCTCGCCGCGGCGGCCGAACGGCAGGTCAAGACGTACTCGGGGGGCATGCGCCGGCGCCTCGACCTCGCCGCGAGCATCGTGGTCACGCCGGAGCTCATCTTCCTCGACGAGCCCACGACCGGACTCGACCCCCGCAGCCGCAACCAGGTGTGGGACATCATCCGCGCGCTCGTCGCCGAGGGCGCCACCGTGCTGCTCACCACGCAGTACCTCGACGAGGCCGACCACCTCGCCGACCGCATCGCCGTCATCGACCACGGCCGGGTGATCGCCGAGGGCAGCAGCAGCCAGCTCAAGTCCTCCGTGGGCTCGGGCGCGCTGCACGTTCGGCTGTTCGACCCCGCGCAACGTCCGTTCGCCGAGCCGCTGCTCGCCCGTGCGCTCAACGCCCCGGTGCGCCTCGAGGCCGATCCGGCCGCCCTGTCGGCCACCGTGTCCGACGCCCAGCGGGTGACACAGGCTCTGTCGGAGCTGTCGCGCGCGGGGGTGGCGCTCGCCACCTTCGCGCTCGGCCAGCCGAGCCTCGACGAGGTGTTCCTGGCCCTCACAGGCCACCCGGCCGAGGCAGACATCGACGACGGGCCTGCCAGCACCGAGGAGGCCGCAGCATGACCGCTATCACGCCACGGCAAGACGCCCAGACAGCGGTCCGCACCGCACTGTCGACGAGCGCCCGCCCAGCGCGGCCGGGCCCGGTGTCCACGTCGCTCACGTTCTGGTGGCGGGCCCTGCTCAAGATCAAGCACGTGCCCGAGCAGCTGTTCGACGTGACCGCCTTCCCGATCATGTTCCTGCTGCTGTTCACCTACCTGTTCGGCGGTGCCCTGGCGGGTTCCACCACCGCCTACCTGCAGGAGGTGCTGCCGGGCATCCTCGCCTTGACCGTCGCGATGATCACCATGTACACCGGGGTCACCCTCAACCGCGACATCTCCAAGGGCGTCCACGACCGTTTCCGGTCGCTGCCGGTGTGGCGGCCCGCCACGCTCGTGGGTCCGCTGCTCGCCGACGTCGTGCGCTACAGCCTGGCGGCCACGGTGATGATCGTCCTGGGTCTCGCGCTCGGCTTCCGCCCGGGGGCGGGGCTGACCGGCATGGTCGTTGCGGTCGCGTTGCTGCTCGTGTTCGCGTTCAGCCTGTCGTGGGTGTGGACGATGCTCGGGATCATCATGCGCTCGGAGAACGCGCTCATGAGCCTGAGCATGCTGATCCTGTTCCCGCTCACGTTCGTGAGCAATGTGTTCGTCCGACCCGAGACGTTGCCCTCCTGGCTCGAGTCCCTGGTCGCCGTCAACCCCATCGCGATCCTCGTCACCGCGATGCGCGGTCTGGCACACGGACATCCGGCGACCGGCGAGATCACCGCAGTCCTCGCCATCAGCGCAGCGTTCGTCGCGGTGTTCGGCCCGCTGACGATGCTCGCCTACCGCCGCAAGACCTGAGCCCGCAGCAGGAAGACCTGCCATGGACCCCACCGCCGACAGCAGCGCCGCTCGCGGCGCTGCGCCCCGCCAGACCCCACACGAGAGGAGAGCCCGTGCGCACCGTTGACGTCCTCGCGCTCGTGGGCAGCCTGAGAGCGGCGTCGCTCAACCGGTTGCTCGTCGACGCCGCGGTCGACCTGGCCCCGTCCGCCATGACCATCGAGGCCCACCCGAGCCTGCGCGCCATCCCGCCGTACGACGAGGACCTCGACACCTCGTCTGCACCCGCGGCGGTGGCCGAGCTGCGGTCGCGCATCGCCGCCGCGGACGGGCTGCTCATCGCCACGCCCGAGTACAACTTCAGCATCCCCGGGGTGCTCAAGAACGCGCTCGACTGGGCCTCGAGCGCACGCCCGGCGGTGCTGGCAGGCAAGCCGGTCGCGGTCATGGGCGCATCGGTGGGCCTGTTCGGCACCGTGCGCGCGCAACGGCACCTGCGCGAGGTGCTGTTCGAAACCGAAGCACTCGTCGTCGGCAAGCCTGAGGTCATGGTGGCCAGAGCCCATACGCGCTTCGACGAGGACGGCCGACTCGTCGACGGGCCGACCGCCGGGTTCGTCGCCGCCCTGCTCGAGGCGCTGCTCCGCGCGATCCGGGAGCACCACAGCGCCGCGGCCGCCTGACAGCGTCGGCGCGCGGTGTCTCGGTGCGCATGGTCTGCTCAGGAGCGTGTTGACGCGGAGCCGGACAGCGCCAGCGCCCATGCGTACCCGGTCAGGCACGCGAGCTGCACCAGGAACAGGTAGATGGCGAAGAGCGCCGCGGCGCCCAGCTCCTCTGACCCACCGTACGCGCGGCCGACCTCCACTCCAGCCTCCAGCACCACCACCCAGCCGAGGGACATGCCGGCGAGGAAGCTGCCGGTCCCCGCGGAGGCCCAGAACAGCCCCGACGTGTCGAGCGGCACTGGTGAGAACGCACGGTAGGTGACGGCGAGCAGCAGCGTGCCGCCGATCCAGGCGACCCAGAAGGTGAGGTAGCCGCCGAGGACGGTCATCCCGGGCCCCGCGCCGATGAGGTCCGGGAGCACCGCGACAACCGCGAACGCGCCCATGACGAGCAGCGGCAGCGTGCCGAGCAGCGCGATCGCCTTCAGGCGCCCGCGCAGTCCTTTACCGGGGGTGCGCACCTCGGCGAGCCGGTCGAAGGCGCGCAGCAGTCCTTCTCCGTACGTCGTGGCGGGGATGAGCGCGGCGGCCACGGCCAGCGGCGGGAGCGCGACGGCGGCCTGGACCAGCTCGACCAGCCGGACGGAGAACCCGAGGCCCTCCGGCGCGAGGTCCGCGAGCCGTTGGGCGAGCTCGTGCACCTGATCGTGCCCGAGCACCGAGCCCACCAGGAACACGGCGACGAGCAGCAGCGGGATCACCGCGATGCCGGCGTAGAAGGTGAGGCCGGCGGCCAGCAGCAGCAGGTCTTGCTCGGCGAGTCGCCGGCGCGTCTGCGGCACCGACCGGAGCAGCCTGCGCGCGAGGCGTCGGGCACGCCCCCGCGGGCGCCCTCGTCCTGCGCCGTCGGTGTCCATGGGCGCTCAGGGTACGGGGATCGGCGGCCGGTCGCTCCGCGGCGCAAGACGCTGGGGCGCGCCCCGGGTCCGGCCGCCCCCGGGGGGACGAAGGACCCCTACGGCGAGGCCCTGTTGGCCTGGCTTCGCGTGACCGGCCTTGGCGATCATGGACGGCTTGTGCAGCCCCGAAGGCTCGGGCCGACCGGCCGGGGTGTCTTGGAGCCCGTCGAGTGGTCTGGCCGCTCTGTTCGTCCTCTTCACCGACCACATCGAGGCGGTATTCAGCGCGCTGTCTTCTACGCACCCCAGGTTCATCCTGGCGTTGTACGGACCGAGCCTGGCCGGCGTCTTCCTTGTCTGGCGGCACTACGGCGTCAAGGGCCTCGGCAGCTACCTGCGGCGCCTCACGTCGCTGCCGGCGTCGTCGTATGGAAGCGACATGCCATGTTGACCCACCAGGGCGCCGTGACCGAGGTCCTCATGTCCGGAGAAGAGGGCGGGAGCACTGCCCCGGACTCGGCCCCACCGGGCTCTGCAGGCAGCGTGCGTCGGCAGCCGCGCGTGCTGGGGTAGGGTGCTCAGCATGGGGCGGCCAACGTGGTCGGAAAGGCTGGCGTGATGTCTGACGATGACGACTGGGAGCTCGACGACTGGGAGGAAGAGGCGTTCGACGAGGACGTCTGGGACAGCACCCAGCTGGATCTCGAGCCTGACGACTGGGGCGACGGCGAGCATGACGAGGGCGGCGAGCCGCTCGGGGAGGACGTGTCGGGTGGCGGCGGGTTCGGTGGCGGCGGGCTCGGTGGCGCAGGCAAGGGGGGCGGCGGGATGAGCTGGAGCGCCTGGGAGGTCGGCACGGTCTTCGCCCTGGGGGGCTGGCTGGTTGACCGTCAAGCCGAGCAGGTCGGCGCGCAGGTCCGGGAGGCGTTGGCGTCCGCCGGCAGGGTCGAGGCGTCCGGGGCGGGGCCACCGCGCAGCGCGCCGCACCCCCCGCCCCCAAGCGGCTACCCCTATCCGGCCGCGGGGGGCACGCTGGAGGTCGGCGACCCGCTCGATCAGGGGGCGTTGTTCGTGGCGTTGACCGCCGCCAGCGTCGACGCCCGTGACTGGCTGGTGCAGGCCGAGGGCCGCAGCGACGCTGGTGGCCTGCTGTTGCTGGTCGTCAGCGTGGTGCCGAGCTCGGCGGGACCGCGCCTGTGGGTGGTCGCCGAAGAGCACCCCGGGGGGTTTTCCGCCACTCGGCTGGTGCCGGTGTTCCAACCCGAGCGCACCAGCGGTCTAGGGATCTTCGCCACGGACCATCCGGTCGAAGCGGCCGACGCCGCCGCCTGGGCGTGCGCCCGCGAAGGCGTGCAACTCGATGCACTGACCGTCATGCAATCGCGCTGACGCTGGCGTGCTCGCTCGTGTCTAGGCCGTCCCGACACCACGCAGCAGGCCCTGCGCGGGCTCCCAACCGGAGTTGTCCACTCGCCGGCGCACCTGCCCTCGGGCAGTGCGCTGCTGCGGCGTGCCTTCCGGATGCTGATGCACATGCGTAGGATGAGCCTGTTCCCGTACGACCCCGATGGGGTGCAGGTCCGGAGGAGGACATGCCTGAGCCGCGCACCTGGAAGGGGATGTGGGCGAAGTACGCTGCGCGTCTGGAGGAGCGGACCGGCGAGAGCGTCGACGCCTGGAACGGCAGGATCCGCGCGGAGGCGCCCGACGACGAAGCTGGCCTGCGCCGCTGGCTCGAGGATCGGGGCGTCACCGGGTATCCCCAGATGCTGCTGGTCATGGAGCGCTTCGGCTGGCCGGACTTCCTGCAGCGCTCCGATGCTGAGCTGATCGACGGCCAGTACGCGGATCGCGAGCACCTGCGTCCCGTTCTCGACCGTGTGCTGAGCGTCGTCCGTGCACGGCACCCGGAGGTCGAGATCGCCGCACGCAAGGGCTACGTGCCGCTGCATACGCCGCGCCGGCAGTTCGCGGTGGTCAAGCCGACAACGAAGCGCCGGGTGGATCTCGGGCTGCGCCTGGACGGCGAGCAGGCCCGTGGGCGGCTGGTTGAGGCCAAGAATCTCGCCAACGAGACGATCAACGTGCGGATCGCGCTGGCCTCCGCCGACGAGGTGGACGACGACGTCGTCTCCTGGCTCGATCGGGCTTGGGACCGGAACCTGTAGCCGGCCGCCGACTCCAGGGCAGGGCCAACCACGGCGGCGGTTACGCTCGAAGTGATGGCGGCAGAGACCGAGCAGAAGGGGCAGTACATGTCGCATGACCCGCCTCAGCACTATCCTCGGGTCACTCCCTACGTGTTGTACGAGGACGTCGCCGGTGCCCTGGAGTGGCTCACCACTGCGTTCGGCTTCCGTGAGCGGTTGCGCTTCACGGCCCCGGACGGCAGCGTCACCCATGCCGAGATGCAGATCGGCGACGACGGTGTCGTCATGCTCGGCCAGCCCGGACCGGAGTACCGAAGTCCTCGCCGGTTGGGTGCCTGCACGTTCTATGTGCACGTCTACGTCGATGACGTCGATGCGCACTGCGCCCGGGCACAAGCCGCGGGAGCGTCCATCCTCGGGGAACCCAGCGACGAGGCCTACGGTGATCGGCGCTACGACGCCGAGGATCTCGAGGGCCACCGATGGTCGTTCGCGCAGCATCTCCGCGATGTGCCGCCCCAGGAGTGGGGTGCCACGCGGGCGTGACTGCCTACAGCTGGCTCACGAACGTGATCGACAGCGCCGCGACGACGAATGCCACAAGCATCACCGCCGCGGTGTAGCCGAGCACCTTGCCGGCGCGTAGCCCGGTGATGCCCAGCAGCGGCAGCGCCCAGAACGGCTGGATCATGTTCGTGAGCTGGTCGCCCATCGCCACCGCCATGACGCCGATGCTGGCGGGCAGGTCGAGCTGGGCGGTGGCCTCAAGGACGATCGGCCCCTGGATCGCCCACTGGCCACCGCCCGAGGGCACCGCGAAGTTCACGATCGCCGCGCTCGTCATCGCCCAGAACGGGTAGGTCAGCGGCGTAGAGATCGCGATGAACCAGCCAGCGATGATCTCCACGAGCCCAGAGAAGCTCATGATCCCCATGATCCCCGCGTAGAAGGGGAACTGAACGATCACCGCGGCGGCTGCGCGCGCCCCGTCAGCCACTGAGGCGGCGTAGCTGGCGAGCGTGCCGTGCAGGCCGAGGCCGACGATCAGGAAGGTGAAGTTCATCACGTTCAGGTCGAGGCCGACGATGCCTTCCGTGGCGAAGAAGGGCACGATGAAGATGAGGCCCGCGAGGACGATGACCGCGACCAGCACGCGACTGTGCGCGAGGCGCTGCGCGGGCTGGAGATCCGCCTTCGTCACCGGGTGCGTGACCTTCGTGCCGCCCTCGCTCGGCTGCGGCTCACCAGCCCCGCCGCCGGTGGATGCCGCCCCGACACCCGCGGTCGGGTCCATCTCCTCGACCTCGTCGTCGCGGGGGTGCATGGCCGCCAGCATGATCGGCGCGACGACGAGCACGATCACGACGAAGATGAGGTTGTAGGGCTGGAAGATCGTCTCGGCCAGCGACATGATGCCGATCTGCTCCTCGGCGAAGTGCCCCTCGGTGTTCACGAGCAGGGGCGCCGAGCCGGACAGGCCGCTGTGCCACACGAGCAGGCCGAGGTAGCCGGCGGCAGCGACGAGCGGAAAGTGCAGCCTGACGCCTCGCGCCTTCGCCGCAGCGGCCACCTCCCGGGCCAGCAACGCACCGGCGATCAGCCCGAGTCCCCAGTGGATCCAGCCGAGCGCTCCTGCGGTGACAGCGGTCATCGCCACCGCCGACTTTCCACCTCCTGGACGGGCCGCCAGCCACACGAGCCCCCGCCGCACCGGCCCCGAACTCGCGAGCGCGTAACCCGTCACGAGGATCAGCGTCATCTGCATCGCGAACGTCAGCAGGTCCCAGAAGCCCGCGTACCAGTCCTGGATCAGCTGGATCGGCCCGTGGTCGGTGAAGATCAGCCCCAGGACGTACACGAGCAGGGTGAGCAGGATCGCGAAGACGAACGCGTCCGGAACCCACCGGGTGCTGAACGACGCGAGCGCGTTGCCGACTCGGCGCACCAGACCCACCTCCCCGCAGTCGAGCATCCGAACAGCGGGATCGACGCGGTTGCAGCTGCCGCTGTCAAGGCATGTGTGCGCACAGCGCACGCGGGTGGCGAAGGCCGAGTGCGTGTCGCACACGCCCGCTCGCGGCACACGGAGCGCCATGCTCGGGACCCCGGTCGCGCCGCCTGCTCGCCGGTCCCTCACCTGGGCTGCGGCTATTGGCGACTCACCTCGCCCCGGACGGCCGTGACTTGAGCGATGTTGAACGATGAGGTCGCCGACTAGCGACGTCGGGGACCAGCCTGCCGAGGCCGCCGCGACGTTCGCGAGCCCGAGCGACGGGGACACGGTGACCTCCCCGGTCCCGGTGGCGATGACCGCTGAGAGCGTGAACATCGTCCCCGCGGACGCGCCCGCGGTCGGGGAAGCCCATTTCCAGGCCGGGGGCGACAGCACGCCCGGTCCTTCGCCGCAAGGACCGCTTAGAAGTTCAGCGGCTACGGGCTAG
>SKPY01000149.1 GCA_007119305.1 Nitriliruptorales bacterium | reverse complement strand
CTCGGCCCCTGTGAACACGCGGTGAGTGGCTTACCCGCGGGGGTTGCGCCGTTCGTGGGTCGCGAGCGTGAGCGGGCCGAGCTGGGTGCGCTCCTGGGGGATGCGCGGCTGCTGACCCTCACGGGGGCGGGTGGTTGCGGGAAGACGCGGCTGGCGTTGGAGGCGGCGGCTGCTGCCGAGCCTGGGTTTGCTGACGGGGCGTGCTGGGTGGATCTGGGGGGGCTGGGTGACCCGAGCGCGGTCGCTGGGGCCGTGGCTGCTGTGGTGGGGGTCCATGAGCGTCCCGCGCAGGCGCTGGTCGACACGCTCGTCGAGCACCTCCGGGAGCGTTGCCTGCTGGTCGTGCTCGACAACTGCGAGCACCTCGTGGGGGCCTGCGCGACGCTGGTCGGCGCGCTGCTGCGCGCATGCCCGCAGGTGCGTGTGCTGGCCACGAGCCGAGAGCCGCTGGCGATAGCGGGCGAGGTGACCTTTGCGCTTGCCCCCTTGCCGGTTCCGGCCGTGGGGGCGCGATCCGCGAGCGCGGTCGGCGCCGCGGATGCGGCCCGGCTGTTCGAGCTGCGGGCGCGGCAGGTGCAGCCCGCGTTCCGGCTCACCGGCGACAACGCGTCGGCGGTGGCCGAGATCTGCCGTCGCCTGGACGGGATCCCGCTGGCGATCGAGCTCGCGGCGGCGCGAACGCGGGTGCTCTCACCCGAGCAGATCGCCGAGGGGCTATCCGACCGGTTCCGGCTGCTGACGGGTGGTCCGCGCGATGCGCTGCCCCGGCAGCGGCGGCTCGAGGCGTCGGTGGCGTGGAGCTACGAGCTGCTGGATGCTGCCCAACGTCTGGTGCTGGCGCGACTGTCGGTGTTCGCCGGCGGCTTCGGGCTCGAGGCCGCCGAGGCGGTCGCGGCCGGTGAGGGGATCGACGAGACGTCGGTGCTCGATCTCGTCGCCGCGTTGGCGGAGCGGTCGCTGGTGCAGGTGAGCGAACGTGACGGCGAGGCGCGCTACCGGCTGCTCGAGACCATCCGGCTGTACGCGCAACAGCGGCTGGCCGAGCGCGACGACCCCGCGCGGGTGCGCGACCGGCACCTCGACTTCTTCGTCGGACTGGCCGGACGGGCGCGGGCCGGGTTGGCCGGCCCGGAGCCCGAGCCGTGGCTGCGGCGGCTCGCGGCCGAGCTGGATGACCTGCGCGCGGCGATGGACTGGGCGGTGGAGTCGGGCCGTCCGTTGGCCGTGTTCGACATCGCCGAGCCCACGTTCGCGTTCTGGATGGTGCGGGGGCTCTACGTGGAGATGCGTCGCCGGCTCAGCGCCGCGGCCGACGCACCGGCCACCGACGACGCCGGTCGGGCTCGGGGATTGACGACCGCGTCGATCCTCGCGCTGATGGGCGGCGACCATCCCGGGGGCTACGCGTACGCAGACGGGGCGGCCGCCCTGGCCCGGGAGCTGGGAGACGACGCGACCCTCGCCCGGGCGCTGACCTTCCGGGCCTGGTGCGCGCTGCACGCGGGCGCGGTCGGCAGCGCGGCAATCGAGGCGGACGTCGATGAGGCCGTCGCGCTCGCCGAGCAGGTCGGCGACTCCGAGATCCATGACCGGACGAGGATGTACGCGGGCACGATCCGGATGATCCTGGGCGCTTTCACGGACGGTCGCGCCGTGCTCGAGCAGACCATCGCCGAGATGGAGCGAGGTGGGTTCACCTACCTGCTCGTGCCGGCCCGCACGTTCCTCGGCTTCGTGCTCGCGTTCCCCGGCGGCGAACCAGAGCAGGCGCGCGCGCTCGCCGAGCAGGCGCTCGAGGGCGGCCGGCGGATCGGGCTGACGTCGTTCGTGTCGACGGCGCTGTGCGTGCTGGGGACCGCCGACATCCTGCAGGGCGACGAGCGCTCCGCGCGGACACAGCTCGGCGAGGCGCTCGCGGTGGCCCAGCGCAGCGGGCTGCCCAGCGACGTCATGGTCGCTCGCAGCCGCAGCGCCGTTGCCGAGTACCGGTTCGGCGGCCCGGCTCAGGCCCGCCAGGCAGCCGAGACGGCCCTGCAGGCCGCACACGGAGTCGGCAGCCGCTGGGAGGAGGCCCAGGGCGAGTGGCTCCTCGGCGTGCTCGCGCTGCGGGCAGGCGACCACAGCGACGCCCGCGAGCATCTGCAACGGGCCCGGGACGCAGCCGTGGACCCCCGCTACCCGTCCGCGCTCGGCCGGGCGCTGCTCGGTCTCGCACACCTCCATCACGCCGACGGCAACCTCGACCAAGCCTGGGAGCTCGCCCACGACGGCCTGGAGGTCCTCGCCGGCGCCGGCGACCGGCTCGGCACCGCCGATGCGTTGGAGGCGGTGGCGGGCCTGGCCACAGGCTTCGGCCGGCCCGAGCGGGCGCTGCGCCTGCTGGCAGCCGCCGAGCGGTTTCACGCAGAGAGCGGGATCGGCCGCTTTCCGCTCGAAGCGGACCTCGCCCCGCAGCGCCGCGCCGACACGCGCGCACTGCTGGATGCCGAGGAGGCGGAGGCGTGCTGGGCGGACGGCGTGGCGATGACCGTCGACGAGGCAGTCACCTACGCCCGTCGTGGCCGAGGCGAGCGCCGCCGGCCGCAGACCGGCTGGGGCTCGCTCACCCCCGCCGAGCGCGAGGTCGTGCGCCTGGTGGCCGAGGGCTGCTCCAACGCCGAGGTCGGGCAGCGGCTGTTCGTCAGCGTCAACACCGTGAAGAAGCACCTCTCCCACGTCTACGAGAAGGTGCAGGTCGACGGGCGGGCGGAGCTCGTCGCTCAGGCGGCCCGTCGCGACCTGTGAGCCGCACGGCGGCCGGATATTACCCGCACGGGTGATGTTCTTGTCCGCCCGATTGCGGATCGTGGCCTCGAACACGCACCCGGAGCGAGGAGGCACGGACATGACCCGCACCGACGCGACGACGCTGTCGCACGCGACCTCACGTGACGGCACTGAGATCGGCTACTTCACCAGCGGCGTCGGGCCACCCCTGGTGCTGGTCCACGGTGGGTTGGGGGACCACACGCGGTGGGGCGAGCTGGTGCCTTACCTGGAGCCGCACCGCACGGTTCACGCGCTGGACCGCCGCGGTCGGGGCGCCAGTGGCGACGGGCCCGTCTACGCCCCCCAGCGGGAGTTCGAGGACGTCGCGGCCGTCGTCGATGCCGTGGCCGTGGACGCCGGAGCGGGCGTCGACGTCTACGGGGTCTCCAACGGTGCCACGTTCGCGCTCGGCGCGGCCGCGCTGACGTCGAACGTGCGCCGGCTGGCGCTGTACGAGCCCGGCATCGCCGACGTCGAGGATCTGGTCACGCCCGAGCTCGAGGAGCGGCTCGACGCGCTGCTGGCTGCCGGGGACGGCGACGGCCTCGTGGAGACGTTCTTCCGCGCGGCGCTCGGGCTCGACGACGACGACATCGAGACGATGCGTGCCCAGCCGTCCTGGCCCGCCCGCGTCGCGGTGGCGCACACGCTGCCGCGCGAGCTGCGCAACACCCCCGAGCAGCTGTTCGATCCCGCACAGGCCGCGAAGGTGACGGTGCCCACGCTGCTGCTCGAGGGCAGCGAGAGCCCTGAGAGCCTGCGCGCCGACGTCCGCACGGTCGCCGACGCGGTACCCGACACCCGCATCGTCGTGCTCGAGGGGCAGGCGCACTCGGCCGACTTCCTCGCCCCCGAGCTCGTCGCCGAGAAGCTCCTCGCGTTCCTGGGGGAGCCGCACTGACCGCCCTGGCAGCAACCAACCCGACCGCAGGAGGCCTGCCATGTCCCAGACCATCGACGTCGCCGCGTTCGTGGCGTTCGAAGCCGCCGGCTACAACCGCGTCGGCGAGGTCTACCACCGGCGCAACGGGCCGATCACCGCCCGGGCGGTCGAGCCGCTGCTCGACGCCGCAGCCGTGGGGCCCGGCACGCGGCTGCTCGACGTCGCGACCGGCCCCGGCTATGCCGCCGGCCACGCAGCCGCCAGGGGCGCGGACGCGCTCGGCGTCGACGTCGCCGACGAGCTCCTCGGGCTGGCACATGAGCTGTGGCCCGCTGCGACGTTCGCCACCGCCGACGCCCACGACCTGCGCTTCGACGACGACCGCTTCGACGCCGTGGTCGCCAACTTCTGCGTCCCCCACCTCGCCGACCACGAGCAGGCGTGGCTGAGATGGCGCGCGTGCTCGTCCCCGGCGGCCGGCTGGCCCTGTCCACCTGGGATGAGCCCGAGCGCGTCGGGCTGTTATGGCCGGTCGTCGGGGCCGTCCAGGCGGTGGGCGCGCAACCGAGCGCGGACATCCCGGCGGGGCCGGACTTCTTCCGCTTCTCCGACGACGAGACCTTCGCGGCGCTGCTGCGCGGGGCGGGGCTGACCGACGTCACGATCGACACGCTCGCCTACACCCACGTCGTGCCCTCCGCGGACGCCCTGTGGCACGGCATCGTCGACGGGTCGGTGCGCACCGCCGCGCTCGTGCGCGCCCAGCCACCGGCCGTGCAGGAGCAGATCCGCGCCGCGTTCGACGAGGTCGCCGAGCGCTACCGCAGCGACGACGGCCTCGAGCTGCCCATCAGCGTCAAGATCGGCTCCGGACGCAAAGCCCCCCACGACCGGTGGGGATCCCACGGGACGGGAGGGTCGCGATGACCGAGCAGCAGCGCGCAGCCGACCCCCGCGAGGAGCTCGCCGAGCGACTGTTCGAGTCGACCCTGCACGGCCTCGAGGTCATGAACGTCTACCTCGGCGACGTGCTCGGCCTCTACCGGACGTTGCATGCCAACGGTCCGGCGACGGCCCCTGAGCTCGCCGAGCGGGCCGGCGTCGCCGAGCGGTACGCCCAGGAGTGGCTGGAGGGTCAGGCTGCGTCCGGCTTCCTCGCCGTCGACGATGTCGAGGCCGCGCCGCGCGAGCGCCGCTATGCGCTCTCCGACGGCTACGCCGAGTTCCTCACCGACCCCGACAGCCTGTACTTCGCCGCGTCGTTGCCGCAGCTCGCGGGCCTGTTCGGACCGCTGCTGCCGCGGCTGGAGGAGGCCTTCCGCACCGGCGAGGGGATCGCCTGGTCGGACTTCGGGCCGCGGATGGCCAGCTCGCAGGGCGACTTCAACCGCCCGTGGCTCAAGGCCGCGCTCGGCACCGAGTACCTGCCGGCGATCGCTGACGTCCACGAGCGGCTGACCTCGCAGCCCCGCCCGGGTCGCCGACCTCGGTTGCGGGGCCGGATGGGCCGGCATCGCCATCGCCCACGCCTACCCCCAGGTCACCGTCGACGGCTACGACGTCGATGCGTACTCGATCGAGCTGGCACGCGCGCACGCCGACGAAGGCGTCACCGACCGCGCCACCTTCCGCGTCCATGACGTCACCGAGCCGCCCGCGGAGGGCCACTACGACCTCGCGGTCGTGATCGAGACGATCCACGACCTGTCCCGCCCCGTCGCGTTCCTCGACAGCGTCCGGCGGATGCTCGCCCCCGGTGGTGTGGCGCTCGTCGCCGATGAGAAGGTAGGCGAGACGTTCACCGCACCTGCTGACGAGCTCGAGCGGCTCTTCTACGCCGCCAGCGTCCTGTGCTGCCTGCCGTGCGGCCTCGCCGAGCAGCCATCTGCGGCCACCGGCACGGTGATCCGACCGGCCACGCTGCGCCGCTACGCCACCGAGGCCGGCTTCGCACGCGTGAGCGTCCTCGACGACATCGACCACGACTCCTACCGCTTCTACCGTCTCGACCCCTGAAGGGAGCAGCGCAATGACTACGACCGAGGACGCGATCGTCACGCGGGCGGTGTCCCGTGACGGCACCGAGATCGGCTACTGGACGACCGGCGAGGGCCCCCCGCTCGTGCTGGTGCACGGCATGAGCGCCGACCACACACGCTGGGACGCGCTGCGGCCCCACCTGGAGCCGCACGTCACCGTCCACGCGCTGGACCGGCGCGGCCGCGGCGCCAGCGACGACGGGTCCGACTACGCCATCGAGCACGAGTACGAGGACGTCGCCGCCGTCGTCGACGCCGTCGCCGAGACCGCCGGCAGCGCCGTGGCGGTGTACGGCCACTCCTCCGGCGGCGTGTACGCGTTCGGCGCCGCCCGGTTGACGTCGAACCTCGGCCGGCTCGTGTGCTACGAGGGGTGGCCGACCGTCGACCCGGCGCCGTTCCTCGCCCCGGCCGAGCTCGTGGCCCGGCTCGAGGAGCTGCTCGCCCAAGACGACCGCGAGGCCGTCGTCGAGGCAGTGGCCCGGGAGCTGGCGCACATGACCGACGACGAGATCGCCGCCTACCGGGCCCAGCCCTCCTGGCCGGCACGCGTCGCCGCCGCGCACACGATCCCCCGCGAGGCCCGCACCCTGCGTGCGCTGACCTTGGACCCCGCCCAGGCGGGCAGCGTCACCGCGCCCACCCTGCTGCTGGTCGGCGGGGACAGCCCCGCCTGGAAGTCCGAAGCGCAGGCCCTGGCTGCGACGCTGCCGGACGCGCGGGTCGCCGTCCTCGGCGGGCAGGGACACGCCGCCGACGCCCTCGCCCCCGAGCTCGTCGCCGAGACGATCCTGCCGTTCCTGCGCCAGCCGCACTGACCGACGTCGGGCAGACCGCGACTCAGCGACCTGCCCGCCGCCAGCGCCCCCCGCCTACCGGCGCGGAGCGCGTGGCCAGCAGTGCCGGCTGCGGCGCCGTCGCTAGTGCGAGCCGAACGCCTCGCCCTTGGTGCCGCGAGCCCAGGTCCAGGCGTAGTCGGCGTCCTCGCAGGCCAGCGCGGCCGCGCCGAGGCTCAGCGGCCGGAAGGTGTCGACCATCACCGCCGTCTCCTCGGTGCCTTCCTTGCCGATCGAGGCCTCGACGGAGCCGGGTTGGGGGCCGTGGGTGAACCCGGTGGGGTGCAGGCTGATCGAACCGAGCTCGATCCCGGCGCCCTTGCGGCTCATGAACTCCCCACCGACGTAGAACAGCATCTCGTCCGAGTCGACGTTGTGGTGGTTGTAGGGGGCCGGGATGGCCTGCGGGTGGTAGTCGAACTTGCGCGGCACGAACGAGCAGATCACGAAGCCCGGCCCCTCGAACGTCTGGTGCACCGGCGGCGGCTGATGGACCCGGCCGGTGATCGGCTCGAAGTCGGCGATGTTGAACACATACGGGTAGAGCTGCCCGGCCCAGCCAACCACGTCGAAGGGATGGTAGGCGTAGGTGTAGCGCGTGCTGCCGTGGCGGTGCTTCACGACCACCGCGACGTCCTCGCCGTCCTCGCGCAGCGGCTCGTCAGGGCCGCGCAGATCACGCTCGCAGTAGGGGCTGAACTCGTTGAACTGCCCCCGGGGGGTGAGGTAGCGCTTGGGTGGGCGCACATGCCCGGCGGCCTCGATCACCAGCGCCCGCAGCGGCTCGCCGCCAGCGTCCACCTCCCAGCGGTGTGTGGTGCCGGTGGGGATCACCACGTAGTCGCCGGTGCCCACCTGCATGCGTCCGAAGACGCTCTCGAACGTCGCCGCTCCGGACTGGACGTAGACCACCTCGTCCCCGATCGCGTTGCGGTACAGCCCGCTGGCGGTGTCCGCCGCGACGTAGCTCAGCCGGACGTCGTCGTTGCCCATGAGCAGCTGCCGCCCCGCGACCGGGTCCCCGCCCACCTTGAGCTCGTTCGTACGGAAGTGGCGCGGCTTCAACGGATGGTTCGGCTCGACCGCCTGGGTCTCGAGCTCGACGTCCTCCGCTGCGACGATCGCCGTCGGCAGGTGCTCGTGGTACAGCAACGAGTACTCACCGCTGAACCCCTCGACGCCCATCAACTCCTCGGCGTACAGGCTGCCGTCGGGCTTGCGGAACTGCGTATGGCGCTTGTGCGGGATCTCGCCGACCTGGCGGTAGTAGGTCATGCTGCGCACCCTCCTCGCCCCGCCACCGCGGCCGGCAGCGCTGCGACGGTTGTCCGAATGTTCGAGTCTTTGTTAGCGTCCAAACGGTGTCAAGAGGAGACCCGACCGTCGACCCGCAGCGGGTCTCCTGGCTGCCGATCCCCGACAGCTCGGGCTTTCCGCTCCAGAACTTGCCCTATGGGGTGTTCGCCCCGCCGGGTGAGATGCCGCGGGTCGGCGTTGCGATCGGTGAGCACGTCCTCGATCTCGCGGCGGTCGCGGCCGCTGGCCTGCTCGACGACGCCGCCGACCGGCCGGCCGAGCTGTTCGCCGCGCCGAGCCTGAACCGGTTCCTGGCTGCCGGAAGCGCAACATGGGGCGCCGTGCGGCGCCGGGTCAGCGCGCTGCTCACCGCCGGCAACGTCGACCTCGCCGACCGCGGGCTCGATCGGCGGGCGCTGTTCCGCCAGGATGCGGTGGAACCGCGACTGCCCTGCGAGGTCGGCGACTACGTCGACTTCTACTCCTGCCTCGAACACGCCACCAACCTCGGCAGGATCATGCGGCCCCACGGCGATCCGCTGCTGCCCAACTGGCGTCATCTGCCGGTCGGCTACCACGGCCGCGCGGGCACCATCGTCGTCAGCGGCACGCCGGTGCGCCGCCCGCTCGGACAGCAGCGACCCGCCGACGTGGGTGCGCCGCCCCGGTTCGGACCCAGCCGGATGCTCGACTTCGAGCTCGAGGTGGGGTTCCTGACCGGGCCCGCGAACGCCCTCGGCGAGCCGATCCCCGCCGACCGAGCCGCCGAGCACATCTTCGGGCTCGTGCTCGTCAACGACTGGAGCGCCCGCGACATCCAGGCCTGGGAGTACCAGCCGCTGGGGCCGTTCCTCGGCAAGTCCTTCGCGACCAGCATCTCCGCCTGGGTGGTCCCGCTCGACGCGCTGGCGCCCTTCTGGGTGCCAGCTCCGACGCAGGACCCCCCGGTCGAGGCGTATCTGCGCGCCGACGGGGACTGGGCGCTCGACCTGCAACTCGAGGTCGCGCTCACGCCCGCCGGCGCCGACGAGCACGTGGTCGCGCGCACGAGCTTCCGCCACCTGTACTGGACGCTGCCCCAGCAGCTGGCACACCTGACGAGCAACGGTGCGACCGTGCGGCCCGGGGACCTGTGCGCGTCAGGCACCGTGTCAGGTCCGACGCCGGACAGCCGCGGCAGCCTCATCGAGCTGACCTGGGGGGGCGAGCAGCCGCTCGTGCTCGGCGACCGCCGGCGCACCTACCTCGAGGACGGCGACACCGTCGTCCTGCGGGGCCACTGCGGCGGCGGTGGCGACGCTCCCCGCATCGGGTTCGGGCCAGTGCGGGGCCGCATCCTCCCAGCCGAGCAGGAGACCACGTGACCGACACGGCCAAGACCGTCGAGCACACGCTCGCGCCGCTCGAGTCACCGGGCGCCTCCGGCACGGCGCGACGGTGCAGAATGCGAGGCGCATGACCACACACTACGACCGGCTCGG
>SKPY01000016.1 GCA_007119305.1 Nitriliruptorales bacterium | reverse complement strand
TTCCCGCCTTGACCCGCCACGGCGAGGAGGCGGCCGCTTGCCGTCCATCGACTGCCGATTCTGCCCGGTGGCGACGGCTCGCGCACCGCGCCCGCCCTGGCCGGATGGCCCGCCGCGCGGGGCCTGTGGCTGCCCCGTCCTCAGCCAGGCGGGGGGGTGTCGCCGGGCACCCGGCCGGCGGCGTGGTCGCGTGCGAAGGCCACGACGGCGGCGAGCAGGCAGGCTGAGGCGAGCAGCTCGACCGACTCCTCCACCGGCCCGTCGATCAGCAGGAAGTACAGCCGCTCCGCCGACATGTCCGGAGGCAGCGGCAGGCGCTCGCCGAACAGCGGGCGACTGAGCAGCTCGCCCGCCCGGGAGTACAGGCCGCGCAGGTGGCGGATCCCTGACGCCCCCGCAGCCAGCCCGTACAGGCCGTAGCCGGCGACGAGGTAGCCCCGCAGGCTGCGTGCCCGCCAGGCAGCACGGCCGTAACGGACCACGGCGTAGAGCGGGAGGAAGGCGAGGGCTGCGAAGTACGGGACGTCCGAGACCACCCGGTAGGGCAGCCCGAAGATGTGCCCCCCGAACCAGGCGTAGACGTAGTCGCTGATGACGTGGCGCACGTCGCCAGCTTCCTCGATGAGCATGAACGCGCCGCCGAGGGCCAGCAGCCCGAAGAACGCGGCCGCCCGATGGTGCGGCCCCCCGTACAACCGCCCGGCGAGGAACGCCGCCCCGGCGACGACCAAGCCCAGCAGCACCCACTGCAGCCACTCCACGGGGCGGTTGTTGAACAGCTCGAGCCACAGGTGGGTCGGCAGGCCGAACAGGTTCCAGCGGGCGGCGGCGAAGGCGAGGCCCCAGGCGAGCACGAGGACCGCCGCGGCAGCGCCCACGACCCACCGCGGCGCGATCCGCCCCAGCCAGTCGGGCGTGGGCAGCGTGCCCTCGGCCGGCACGTGCTCGGTCACCGGTGCTCATCCTTCCGCCCGCCGGTCAACGCCGCACCACGCGCAGGGTGCGGCTGGGCCACGGTCGCGCAAGGCGCTGCGGCCGGCCGCGCTCAGCCCGCGTGCGCGCGCCCCACGAGGAAGCTCTCGACGAGGTGGTTCCACCCGCACACGAGACAGCACTCGACGACGTACGCCGACACCGACTGGTGTTCCTGCGCGATGCGGTCGAGCTCGGCGCGGTCCCAGACGACATGTCCGGAGCGCAGCTTCAGCGTGTCGCCGAACGCGTACATCACGAGGCGCAGGGTGGCCGCGTCGTCGCGGGGCACCGCCGCGCGCTCGTCGGCCAGCTCGCAGATCGGGCACACCCGGCGTGTGGACGTGCCGATGTTGCGGGCCGCCCGCAGCAGCTCCGGATGCGCATCGCAGACGTCAGCAACGCGCACGGCGCCGCTGCTCACCTGGCGGACCAGCGCCCGTTTCGCCATCCGGTAGTTCGTCACGCCTTGCATAGACCCCTGCAGTGTAAGCCGCGCGGGACCTCCGGTGGGGGCTGCCACACCCTGATGTGACGCGTGGATGTATCGACGTGATACATCAAGGCGATGTATCATCGTGGCAGGTCACCGGTCCTCGCCACCAGGAGTACACGCCGATGCTGGAACTCGCGGTGCTGGGCCTGCTCAAGGAGCGGGCGATGCACGGCTACGAGCTGCGCAAGCAGCTGACCCAGCGGCTCGGCTTCTTCTGGACCGTGTCGTTCGGGTCGCTGTACCCGACGCTGCGCAAGCTCGAGCGCCGGGGCTGGGTCGAGAAGGCCAAGCCGGCACCCACGACCGGGCGGCGCAAGCAGGTGTACCGGATCACCGCAGCGGGCGAGCGGGAGTTCATGGCCCTGCTCGAAGAGGGTGTCGCAAGCGGTGAGGAAGACAAGTTCCCGCTGCGGTTCGTGTTCTTCCGCTACCTGCGCCCCGAGCTGCGCATCCGGGCTCTCGAACGCCGCAAGGCGTACCTGCAGGAGCGCCTCGAGGAGGGGCACCGGACGCTGACGAAGGCCAGGCACGGCCGTGCCGACACCTACACCCTGTCGCTGATGCGCCACGGCGTCGACGTGACGCAGCGCGACATCGAGTGGCTCGACGAGCTCATCGCCGCGGAGCGTGGCTGGGTGGGTGAGCAGCCCCCCGCAGACGGGCCCGCAGCAGACGCGCCGCCGCCACGGACGGCGCCCACCGCGGAGCAGGCGGAACCCTCCGACGAGATCACGACCACATCCTGAGCAGGCGGGCGCACCTGGCGCGCGCCGACCGAGAGAAGCAAGGAGCGACTGATGAGCAGCAAGGTACGCGTCGCGCTCGTGGGGGTGGGCAACTGCGCGAGCTCGCTCGTGCAGGGCGTGCACTACTACCGCGACGCCGACCCGGCATCGCCAGTGCCCGGGTTGATGCACGTGGACCTCGCGGGCTACCACGTCGGGGATCTGGAGTTCGTCGCTGCGTTCGACGTCGACGCGAAGAAGGTCGGGCGGGACCTCGCCGAGGCGATCGTGGCGCCGCCGAACAACACGGTCGAGTTCGCGCAGGTGCCGCCGATCGGGATCGAGGTGGCGCGGGGCCACACGCTCGACGGCTTCGGCGAGTACTACCGCCAGGTCAGCGACGAGGCCGACGCGGAACCGGTCGACGTCGCTGCCGAGCTGCGCCGCGCGAACGCCGACGTGCTCGTGTGCTACCTGCCGGTCGGCAGCGAGCAGGCCACCCGCTTCTACGCGCGCGAGGCCCTGCGTGCCGGGGTCGCGTTCGTGAACTGCCTGCCGGTGTTCATCGCGAGCGACCCCACGTGGATCCGGCGCTTCAGCGACGCGGGCGTGCCGCTCATCGGCGACGACATCAAGAGCCAGATCGGCGCGACGATCACCCACCGGCTGCTGACCCGCCTGTTCGAGGAACGGGGCGTCACGATCGACCGCACCTACCAGCTGAACTTCGGCGGCAACATGGACTTCATGAACATGCTGGAGCGTGACCGCCTGACGTCGAAGAAGATCTCGAAGACCCAGTCGGTGACCAGCCAGATGGCGTCCGAAGGGGCGAGCTTCCCCCGCGACAACATCCACATCGGTCCGAGCGACCACGTGCCCTGGCTCGAGGACCGCAAGTGGGCCTACATCCGCATGGAGGGCCGCAACTTCGGTGACGTGCCGTTGAACATCGAGCTGAAGCTCGAGGTCTGGGACTCGCCGAACTCCGCCGGGGTCGTCATCGACGCGGTGCGCTGCGCGAAGGTCGCGCTGGACCGCGGCATCGGGGGCCCGCTGCTCGGGCCGTCGAGCTACTTCATGAAGTCCCCGCCGACCCAGTTCCACGATTCGGTGGCCCGCCAGATGGTCGAGGACTTCATCGCCGGCGCGGATGCCGTGCCCGCCGACGACCCGATCATCGTCGAAGGCGCCGGTCAGGCCTAGACATTGCCGGCGCCGGTGCCGTTCACCACAGCCGTCCGGCGCGGGCAGCGGGCGCGTAGCGGTACAGCGCCCGGCCCTGCACGCGGCCCCGCTCCACCCACCCGAACGCCCGGCTGTCGGTGCTGGCCGCCGCGTGGTCGCCCCGGAGCTCGACACGCGCGCCGTCCACGCGGGCCGCGCGCTTGACCAGCGGACGCTCTGGGGCCCGCGGGTCTGCCACCACGACGAGCCAGCCCGGCTCCACGCGTCGGGTCCGCCAGGCGAGGAGCCGATCGCCGGCCTCGAGCGTCGGCCGCATGCTCGTCCCGGCGACCACGATGCGCTCACAGCGGCGGGCCAGCCACGCAGCGAGCCCGGCGAGCGCAACGACCGCACTGGCCTCGTATGCCCAACCGCGCATCTGGATAGAGTACGACCGTACGAGGCCCGAACATGCAACCAACTTGCGAGAAGGAGCCACACCCATGACCGTTGCTGCTGGCCTGCTGCGGCTGCTCGACCGCGTGAGCGCACCGCGCACCGTCCACGCCCACTGCGACCTCATGTGCGGTGTCTACGACCCTGCACAAGCCCGCATCGAAGCAGAATCGGTGCACGAGATCGCGAAGAAGTACCACGCCTCCGACGACGAGGTGTTCCGCCAGCGTTGCGTGTTCATCAAGGAGGAGCGTGCGGAGCTCGTCAAGCACCACCTGTCGGTGCTCTGGACGGACTACTTCAAGCCGCCGCACGTGGAGGAGTATCCCCAGCTGCACGACCTGTTCTGGCGTGCGATCAAGCAGGCGGGGGATGCGAAGAAGTCGATGGACCCCGCCGACGGCCAGAAGCTGCTCGACCTGATCGCCGAGATCAGCGACATCTTCTGGAAGACCAAGCAGGGTTGAGCGCCGGCATCTCCCGACGGGGACCGCGCCATCCCCACGACGCAGGGATTGCCTGAGCACCGGATGCTCCCTAGAGTCTAGTCCGTTGGGTTCGAGCGGCAGCCTGCGAGCTGCCCGGCGATCGGCTGTGCGCGATGGGAGCGGCGTCGGGGCCCGAGGGGAGCCCCCCTCGCGTGCTCGTCGTGGACGACAACGCCGGCGTGCGCGAGCTGTTCACCCTCGCCTTGCGGCTCGACGGTTGCCACGTGGTCGAGGCCGGCGGCGGCCGGGAAGCGCTCGCGCGCGCCCGGGCGGGCGGGTTCGACGCCATCCTGCTCGACAGCCGCATGCCCGACCTCGACGGTCGGGCCACCCTCGCGCAGCTGCGCCAGCTGCCCGCCACGCGGCTCGTGCCGATCATCGTGGTGACCGGCCTGGACGACGTGCACGACCGCGTCGCGACGCTGGATGCGGGGGCCACCGACTACCTCGTCAAGCCGGTCGACCCCGATGAGGTCACCGCCCGGGTGCGCGCGCACCTGCGCGAGCGCGCGGCCCTGCGTCACAGCATCGAGGAGCGGCTGCGCGCACGCGCCCTGGTCGCCGAGGCGCTCGGGGGGCTCGCGCCCGACCGGGACCCCTACCGGCTCGCCGCAACGGTCTGCGGCAAGCTCGACGAGCTCGACGAGGTGCGGGCGTCGGTGCTCGTGGGGCTGTTTGGCAACGCTCGCGCAACGGTGCTGGCCGCGTCGGGCAGCACGCTGCAGACCGGCGACGAGCTGCCGGCAGAGCTCGCGGCCCGGCTGTGGAACCAGGCCGGCGGCGATGGCTGGATCGAGCGTCGCGACCGCCGGCACCCCGACGTCGCCAGCACGCTGCTGTTCGACTTCGACGCCGAGGCGATGGCGTTCGCCCCGCTGCGCACGAGCGGCCCGCTCGCAGTGCTCGGCCTCGTGGCCAGCGGCCGCGACGACCCCGCACCGGGCATGCCGGCCCGCTGCCTGTCCACCGCCCTGGACCTCGCGCCGGTCGTCGCGGCCCTGCTCGGGCCGGCGCTCAATCGCCACGGGACCGCCGAGGAGCAACGCCGGCGGATCCGCCGACTGCTCGCCGACGACGCCCACTGGCCGGTCTTCCAACCGATCGTGGACCTCGCGTCCGGTGCGGTGGCCGGCTACGAGGCACTCACGCGCTTCGTCGACGGCACCGCCCCCCACACGGGCTTCGTCGAGGCTCACCGGCTCGGCCTCGGCAACGACCTCGAGCGGGCCACCGCGGCGTCGGCCGTCCGCGCAGCGCGACAGCTGCCCGGGGGCGCCTGGCTGTCGATCAACGTCTCCCCCTCGTTCCTCACCGACCATCCAGCCCTGGCCGGTGCGCTCCACGGCACTGATCGGCCGCTGGTGCTCGAGCTCACCGAGCACGATCCCATCGACGACTACCCCACGGTCCAACAGGCGCTGGCCCGTCTCGGCGGCGAGACCTACCTGTCGGTGGACGACGCCGGTGCTGGCTACGCCTGCCTCACCCACGTGCTCGCCCTGCGCCCCAGGTTCGTGAAGCTCGACCGCACCTGGGTCTCAGCGATCGAGCGGGACCCGGCACGCCAAGCGCTCGTCGCCGGCCTGGGCACGCTGGCGGCCGAGACGGGCTCGACGCTGATCGCCGAAGGCATCGAGCGCGACGTCGAGCAGGCCGCCCTCACCCACCTGCGGGTCCGCCTCGGCCAGGGCCTGCACCTCGGAGCCCCCACTCCGCCAACGAGCACCACCGCCGGCAGCCCGGGCGTTGGCTGACCCTCGACCCTGGCCTGTACCATCGCGGCTCGCGACGCGTTCACCCGGCACACGAGGTCACGATGCCCGCCCCGCTGCGCAACCCCGACGGCTCCCGCACCGGCTTCGCCTCGCTCGCCCAGGGTGGGCTGCGGTGGGACAGCCTGCCGCTGAGGCTGTTCGTGGGCGGCAACGAGAAGTTCTGGAACCCCGCGGACATCGACTTCGACAAGGACGCCGAGGACTGGCACAACCTGCCGGAGGACGCCCAGTTCACCGCCCGGCTGCTGTGCGCGCAGTTCATCGCCGGGGAGGAGGCGGTGACGGAGGACATCCAGCCGTTCATGGCCGCGATGCAGGCCGAGGGGCGGCTCGAAGACGAGATGTACCTCACCCAGTTCGCGTTCGAAGAGGCCAAGCACGTCGAGGTGTTCCGCCGCTGGCTCGACGCCGTCGGGATCTACGACGACCTGCACGATCTGCTCGAGCCCAACGACGGCTACCGGCGCATCTTCTACGAGGAGCTGCCGCGGGCCCTGGACGCGCTGCGCGGCGACCCGTCGCCGGAGAACCAGGTCCGGGCCTCGGTCACCTACAACCACGTGGTCGAGGGGACGCTGGCCCTCACGGGCTACCACGCCTGGAACCTCGTCTGCCGCGAGCACGGCATCCTGCCCGGCATGGTCGAGCTGGTGCGGCTGATCGGGCGTGACGAGCGCCGCCACATGGCCTGGGGCACGTTCACGTGCCGCCGCCACGTCGCCGCCGACCCCGCCAACTGGCAGGTCGTCTCGGCGCGCATGGACGAGCTCCTCGAACCCGCGCTGCAGCTCGTCGCGTACCCCTTCAGCCTCTTCCCAGACGGCCGCATGCCCTTCGGGCTCGAGATGGACACCTTCGTGCGCTACGCCACGGACCGCGCTACACGCCGCCTTGGGGCGATCGAGCAGGCGCTCGGCAGGCAGGTCGCGGAGATCGAGGGCGACATGACGCCGGAAGACCTCGAAGAGCGCTTCGCGGTGGAGGACGCACAGCAGGCTGGCTGACCGGCCGACCACACGCGCGCGTCGACGTCCCGGGTTCCCTATCCTGGGGCGGATGTTGCGGATAGGAGACCGGTGACCGACCCCACGTCCGACCCTCCTCGGTCGACGCCTTCCGCGCCCGGTGCGCGCGTGCGGGGCAAGCGCCACTCCCCCACCGACCTCGAGCGGCTCGCGGCCGCCTACGGGGTGGCGACCAGCTACGAGGACCACCAGCACCGCCAGGTGGCAGCTCCACCTGAGACCGTCCGCCACGTGCTGGGCGCCATGGGCGTCGACACGAGCGACCGTGCGGCGATCGAGCGCGGGATCGAAGCAGCGCGCCTGCGTCCCTGGCGGCGGCTGGTCCCCCCAACCGTGGTGGCGGTCCGGGGGACCCCTGCCCAGGTCGTGATCCGGGCGCGGGAGGGGGCGCGCGTCACCTGCCGTCTGGATGTCGAGGATGGCGCGGTGCGCCCGCTGGCGGTGCCCGAACCGTCCGAGCAGCGCACCGTCGCGGGCGAGGCGCGGGTCGCCCGTGTGCTGGTCCTGCCCGACGACGTACCGCTCGGCTATCACCGCCTCGCCGTCGAGGCGGGGGACGAGACCGCCACCGCGCTGCTCGTGGTCGCGCCGCCCCGCTGCCCGCAGCTGCCCGGCCTGCCCCCCCAGTGGGGGTGGATGGTGCAGCTGTACGCCCTGCGCTCGCAGGCGAGCTGGGGGCTCGGCGACCTGGCCGACCTGCGTACGCTCACGACGTGGAGCGCCGCCGCGGGAGCCGGGTTCGTGCTCTGCAACCCCCTCCACGCGGCCACACCGACCAGCCCCCTCGAACCGTCACCCTACTTCCCGTCGAGCCGCCGTTTCGTGAACCCCCTGTACCTGCGCGTGGAGGAGCTGCCCGAGTTCGAGGAGGTCACCGCCGGTGTGCGTGACCGGGTGGGCCGTCTCGCCGCCGAGGCGCAGGAGCGCAACCGCAGGGACCGCGTGGACCGCGACGCAACTTGGCGCGCCAAGCAGGAAGCGCTCGAGCTGCTGCGCACCGTGCCGCTGTCGCGGGAGCGGCGCGCGGCCTTCCAGGCGTTCCGCGCCGCCGGGGGGCAGCCGCTCGAGGACTTCGCGACGTTCTGCGCGCTGGCCGAGCGCCACGGGCCCTCCTGGCGGGACTGGCCGGACCGCCTCGACCACCCGCGCCGGGGGGCGGTCGCCGAGGCGCGTCGCGAGCTCGCCGGCCGCGTGACGTTTCACGCGTGGCTGCAGTTCGCCTGCGACGAGCAGCTCGCCGCCGGCCAGCACGCCGCGACCGCCGCGGGCATGCCGCTCGGGGTGCTGTCGGACCTCGCGGTGGGCGTCTCGCCTGACGGTGCCGACGCCTGGGCCATGCAGGATGACCTCGCCGCGGATGTGACGGTGGGCTGCCCGCCCGATGCGTTCAACCAGCAGGGCCAGGACTGGGGGCTGCCGCCGCTGCGGCCCGACCGGCTGCCCGCGACGGGCTTCGGGCCGTTCCGTGAGCTCATCGCCCCGTCCCTGCGCCACGCCGGGGGGATCCGCATCGACCACGTGCTCGGCCTGTTCCGCATGTGGTGGGTCCCGCAGGGGGCGTCGCCGCGCGCCGGCTGCTACGTGCGCTACCCGGCCCGGGAACTGCTCGCGGTCCTCGCCCTGGAGGCCCACCGAGCCGGTGACGCGCTCGTCGTCGGCGAGGATCTCGGCACCGTCGCGGACGAGATCCGTGAGCAGCTCGATGCCTGGGGGGTGTTCGGTTCGCGCGTCGTCTACTTCGAGCGCACCCCACGGGACCACCCTCAGCCCCGGCGCCTGCTGCGCGCCGACGAGTACCCGGAGCGCGTGCTGGCGAGCGTCACCACCCACGACCTGCCGACCGTCGCCGGCTGGTGGGCTGACGCGGAGCTCGACCTGCAGGCAGACCTTGGGCTGCTGGCCGAGGACACCACCGTGGAGGCGGAGCGGGAGCGCAAGGCCGCCGAGCGTGCGGAGATGCTCGAGCTCTTGCAGGACGAGGGCCTGCTCGCTCCCGCAGACGCCGACGATCCCGACGCGCTGCGGGTGGCGCTGCACGCCTTCCTCGCCCGCACGCGAGCGCGGCTGGTGGCCGCCCAGCCCGCCGACGCGGTGGGGGACCTGCGCCAGCCGAACCAGCCCGGCACCCTCGACGAGTACCCGAACTGGCGGCTGCCGGTGGCGGAGCCGACCGCTGCCGGCGCCCGGCCCCTCACCCTCGACGAGCTGCTCGAGCGCGACGACGTGCGCGAGCTCGCGCGCGTCCTGTCGGAGGGCCGGGCCGCC
>SKPY01000098.1 GCA_007119305.1 Nitriliruptorales bacterium | reverse complement strand
GTCGGTGCAAGGCGGGCGCGTGGTCGCACGCGTCGCGGACGAGCCCTTCGGCTACATGTGACGGCTACGCCATACGGCGCGCGTGCGCCTGCATCTGCCGTCGCCGGCGGGAAGTCGAGCAGAGATTATCCGTTGACAAGCAAAGGCCTCAGGACAAGGCTGTTGAGTGGCGGATCGGGCGCAACCGTCGAGCCCGATACTTCTTCGAGGACGTGCCATGGACAGCACTGGTGAGCCAGCCGATTCCGGTCGCATCCCCACCCCCCTGGACCCGCAGCCGCCGCAGCACCCGTTCCCCGACCCCCGGCCGCAGCCCTGGCCGTTCCCACCGGGTGAGCCGTGGCGCTGCCGGCGGCTGGGACCCGTCAGCGGGCGCTACGAGGGGGAGATGACGCAGCCAAAGGCCGGCAGCCGTGCCCTCGATCTGCGGGTCGACATCGATCCCCGCTACGCGAACTCGCCGGTGATGGACCGGGTGAGTGGGGATCTGTACATGCTCATGCGCATCGGCCTGCCCTTCCGGCCCGGCCGTACGCTGCGCATCTACCAGGTCTCGTGGATCGTGGACGAGCCGGAGGTGAGCTGGGCACGCTGCTCGGTGACGATCCGCGGGCGCGTGCGGTTCTGGACGGGCACGCAGCCCACCACCGACGTCACCATCGTGATCCCCTGGGCCACGTTCACCGCCGCGGGACCGGCGTCAGTGACGTTCGAGAAGGCCGGCGGAACGGCTGAGCAGTTCACCTGCAAGCGCATGTCCGACTGCTTCCGTGACCTTGACCTGCAGGTCGGTGTGTGCGCGTCCGTCGACAACCCGCCCGTCGTGCCCACCTACGACACGCACGCCCACAACACGCGTCCGGCGGGGATGCCGCAGCGGGACCTCACCATCGAGGAGGCCTATCGCGAGGCGGGGATCTGTGTCACCACGCATTCCGATCGGCCGGTCGTGGACGACAGCGACCCGCAGTTCGACACGTGGACCGACGCCGAGCTCCATGACGCCATGGAGTCCCACTTCGCCCTCTACCCCGGAGGGTGGCCCAAGTGGGCGATGTGGGGCCTGCTCGCCGGCCGGTATGTGAACGCCAGCGTGGGCGGCATCATGTTCGACTACGGGGCACAGTACGGGGGGCCCGGGCGCTCGCCGGAACGCCAGGGCTTCGCCGTCTTCCGCGAGCACTCGTGGTTCGACAACCTGCCGGCGGGGACCCCGGCCAACCAGGACGAGGCCTGGGCGCTGCGCCAGTACCTGTACACGTGGGTGCACGAGGCCGGACACGCCTTCAACTACGTCCACTCGTGGAACAAGGGGCGCCCGGACGCGCTGTCGTGGATGAACTACCCCCAAAACGTAACCGGCTTCTGGGACGACTTCGCGCTGCGGCTCGACGACGAGGAGCTCATCCACCTGCGCCACGGCAACCGCGCCGCGGTGATCCCCGGCGGAGACGCGTGGGCCACAGGCCTGCACCTCGAAGGGGAGGCTCCAGCATGGATCGACGCGCAGCTGGAGGGCGACGCACCGGTCGAGCTGCTCGTGCGCTCCAAGGCCAGCTTCGACTTCATGGAGCCCGTGTCGGTGGAGCTGCGCCTCCGCAACTTGCTGGATGACACGGACCTCCCGCTCGACACCCGGCTCGACCCTGCCTCAGGCACCGTCGCCGTCTACATCCGCAAGCCCAGCGGCAACGTGGTCGAGTACCACGCGGTCATGTGCAAGGTCGGCGAACCGGAGGTGCGCGCGCTCGTCCCCACGACCGGCGTCAAGGGCGAGGACCGCTTCAGCCACGAGGTCCTGCTGAGCTACGGCGCAGACGGCTTCTACTTCGACGAGCCGGGCGAGTACGCGGTGCGGGCGGTCTACCGTGGCCCGGGCGGACTCGTGCTCCCTTCGAACCTGCACCGTGTGCGGATCGCGCACCCCGCGTCGCGCGATGAGGAGAGCCTGGCGCAGGACTTCTTCAGCCACCAGGTGGGCATGGCGCTGCTGTTGGGCGGCTCCCGATCCCCGCACCTGGAGGAGGGACACGAGGTGCTCGAACGCGTCTGCACCCAGCGCGGCGACACCCTGCTCGGCGCCCGTGTGGCAGCCGTGCTCATGGACGGCTTCAGCCGCCCGTTCTTCCATCTGGACGAGCGCACGTTGCGCAAGATCCACGATCCCGAGCCGGAGCGCGGCCTCGCGCTGAGCGAGCCGGCTCGCGAGCTGTACCACCACCGCCCCGAGAAGGCCCTCAACCTCGCGTACCACCGGCTCGTGCGCGCACGCGCCCGGGCGCTCACGGTCCTTGACGAGGTGCAGCGTGCCCGCCAGGAGCTCGCAGAGTTGCGGGCCGACCTGGCTGACCGGGACGTCAACGAACCGGTGCTGGCGGCCATCGCCGCCCACGCCGAGAGCCTCTAGCCGACGCGCAGCGACGCATGAGGGCAGCGCTCGTGCGTGGGCAAGCGCTGCCCGCCGCGACTGGTGCCGTCACGCACGGGGCCTTGCGGCATGGTCGGGACCCGGCGGAGTTGGGCACCATCGACCACAGGCACTGCGAACCGTGCGCGAGCGCGGCACCCGTCCACGCCGACCGATGAGGAGGACCCACCATGGACCTGACGTCGTTGTTGCAGCCGGGCGGCAAGATCGTGCTGGTGGTCGCCGACGGCCTCGGCGGGATGGCCGACGCCCAGCATGCGACGGAGCTGGAGGAGGCCGACACCCCCAACCTCGACCGCCTCGCTGCGGAGGGCACCACAGGTCTGGTCACGCCGGTCGCGGCCGGGATCACCCCTGGTTCCGGACCCGGCCATCTGGCGCTGTTCGGCTACGACCCCCTCGAGTACGAGCTCGGTCGAGGCGTGCTCTCGGCGGTGGGCTTGGAGTTCGACCTGCGGTCGGGTGATGTCGCGGCCCGGGGCAACCTCGCCACGCTGGACGAGCACGGCGTCGTCACCGACCGTCGCGCCGGGCGCATCCCCGACGAGGAGGCGCTGCCCCTCATCGAGCGCCTGCGGGAGCAGGTCCAGCTCGACGACGCCGAGGTGTTCTTCGCCTCGGAGGCGGCGCACCGGGTGCTGCTTGTCCTCCGCGGCGACGGCCTCGACCCGCGGGTGAGCGACACCGACCCCGGCGAGGAGGGCAGGCAGCCGGCGGCTGCGGAACCGCTGCATCCCGACGCGGCCCGGACCGCGCAGCTGGTGGCCGAGGCCGATGCGCAGATCCGCGCGGCCCTTGCGGGCGAGCGCGCGAACATCCTGCTGCTGCGCGGCTTCGACACCCTCCACGAGCTGCCGAGCGTCACCGACCGCTACGGGCTGCGCGCTGCGACGGTGGCGATCTACCCGATGTACCGGGGGGTGGCTCGTCTGCTGGGCATGGACGCGCTCGAGCAGCCGCACAGCCTCGACGAGCAGGTGGCGACCATGCGCAAGCACTGGGACGACTACGACTTCTTCTTCCTGCACCACAAGAAGACCGACGAGGCCGGCCATGACGGCGACCGGCAGGGGAAGATCGACGCGATCGAGGGGCTGGACGCGGCGCTGCCCCAGGTGCGCGACCTCGCCCCGGACGTGCTGATCGTCAGCGGTGACCACGCCTCGCCGACGCAGCTGCACGGCCACTCCTGGCACCCCGTTCCGACGCTCATGTGGGGGCCGCGGGTGGGGCGCGACGACTCGGACCGGTTCGGGGAGCGCTGGTGCCTCCACGGGGCGCTGGGGCACAGGCCCACCCGCGAGCTCATGCCGCTGGCCCTGGCCGCCGCCGGCCGGCTGCGCAAGTACGGCGCCTGAGCACTCCGCGGGTCGATCAGCGTCCTCGTGGCACGGCTGTGCGCGCCCACTGCTGCTCGAGGCGCACACGGGCGCACCATGAGCGTCCCGCCGGCACGGTCGTCGGGCCGATGCGGCATCGCGGCCCCCGCCGGCGGGTACCGATAAGCGGACAGATCCCACGAGGAGGACGACATGCTGCGACAGCTCGAAGCGAGCCACGACAACGTCATCGGCTACTCGCTGGGCGGTGAGGTGACCGACGACGAGTACGGTCAGGTGCTGAGCGAGCTCCGGGATGCCATCGCCCTGCACGGCAGGATCCGGGTGCTGTTCAGGTTGCAGGACCTGTCGCCCAAGTCGTTCTTCACGGCCCTCGACGACCGCTTCCGCTTCTTCCAGGAGCACGGCGACGCGGTCGAGCGGATGGCCATCGTGAGCACGGACACCGGCGGCCAGTGGTTGTCGCGGCTGGCCGACGCCATCGGCCCCGTCGATACCCGCCATTTCGATCCAGACGACGAGCAGGAGGCCTGGGCCTGGCTCGAGTAGCGCCGCTCCCCAGGTTCGTTGCTCATGCCTGCGAGCACCCGCCGCTCCCCGACCGGCAGCGGCGGCGGCTGCTCGCTGCCGACCTCGCCGTGCACGCCGACGGCAAACCGTTCGTGCCGCCCGGGGAAGCCGGGCCTGGCGGCCGCTACTCCTGGTGGCTTGGCGGGGTCGGGTTGGCGCTGGTGACGTCGGTGCCGCCGCAGCTCCAGCAAGCGTAGGCGGGGATCTCGCCCGCAGGGGTGCGCTGCTCGCCGCGGCCGCGTTCCCACAGGGGCCTTGGCGTGTAGCGCAGGTCGGCGGAGCCGCACAGGCGGCAGCGGCGCTCGCCGTGGCGCTCCCAGACGGTGCCGCAGGCGTGACAGGTGATCGCGAGGCTGCCATCCGGGCGCCGCGTCCCGGCGAGATCCTCGGCCTCGCTGCAGCTGGGGCAGGTTACGGCAGGCACGGCTCGTGGCCTCCTCCGGACGGTTCGCAGCGGTGCTGCGGCTTGGCGCACACGTGCGCCTCACTCGATCGCCGCCGCAGCGGGGAGCTCTTCGCTCTCGGCAGGCGGCTGCGGTTGCGCGCCCGTGCCCCGCCGCCGCAGAGCGGCTCGGTCGGGGACCGGTGCGGCGAGGGCGAGCACGGCCGCCGCCACGGGCAGGACGAGCAGCAGGTTGAGCACCGGCCCGTAGCCTCCGAACGTCTCGAAGCCCACGGCGAGCGCGAACGGGCCCAGGGCGGTAGCCCCCACGCTAACGGCCATGACCAGCCCGCGGATCGCGCCGATGTGGGCGGTGCCGAAATAGCGGGGGAACAGGGCGGCCTCCTGCGCGCGGATCGCGCCGCCGGATGCGCCCAGCGCGAGGGCGAAGGCGACGGCCAGCACACCCGGCGCGGCAAGCTGAGCAAGGATCATGGCAAGCGCCAGACCCAGCATGGCGGCGGACACGAGCAGCCTGGCCGCAGGCGGTCGACGAGCCAACCCATCGCGAGCGTGGCGGTGATCGTCGCGGCCGTCTGGGGCAAGAAGTTCGCTGCTGCTTGGACGGGGGTCAGGCCGTGCTCCCCCAGCAGGGAGATCTGGTGGAACATCAAGCCCGTGCCGATCATGCCGCTGACCGCGACCGCGAGCGTGATGGCCCAGAACATCGGGGTGCGCAGCGCCTCGGCGCGGGTCCAGCCCTCGGCCTCCTGCGACGCACCAGGCTGGGGCTGGACGCCGTCGACCTGCTGACCGATGCTGGCGGGGTCGTCGTGCATCCCCAGACGGGCGATCGGCAGCACGATCAGCCACACCGCGGCTGCGGCGAGCACCCAGGTCGCCTGCCAGCCGACCGCGTGGATCACCCGGGTGAGCCCGACGGGAGCCAGCGACATCAGCGCCGCCCCCACTGCGGTGCACAGCCCCAGCGCGAGACCGCGCCGGCGGTTGAACCACAGCGCCACGGACGTCGTGGACACCAGCGACAGGGCCCCCTGGCCGAGCATGCGGATGCCGGTGAACCCCAGCGCCAGGGTGATGACACCCGCCACGCCTGCCATGGCCGCGAGGGCGAGGCCGAAGGCCGCGCCAACGACGGTCATGAGCGCGCGGACGCCGAAGCGGTCAAGGGCGCGTCCGGTGACCGGCAAGGTCAGCGCGCCCAGGAGTGTGCCGACGAGGTAGGCACCCGACAGCTGCGAGCGGGTCACCTCCAGGTCGGCCAGCATCGGGTCGACGAACACCGACACGCCGACGGTCTGGCCGGGCGCCGTCATCGCCAGGCCGAGCGCGGCGAACACCACGATCCGCCAGCCGCTGAAGCCGTTGCGGTTCGCGCACCGGCGGCGACGGTCGCGGAGTCGTGCAGTGCTGAGCAAGGGGGCGTCCTTCATGGAACGGTCGGGTGCGTGAGCGGGGCGGGCCGCGCCTGGAGCAGCTGCGGCGTCGACCGACCGGCGCCAGCGCCACATCCGCACCTGTGGTCGAAGCCGCCGGGCCTCCGGGCACGAGCCTAGCGTCGCTCGCCGCCCACCCCTCGTCCATCGGGGCAGGAAGCGCCGCGGCAGCACGTTGACCCGACGACGGCCGGCGCGGGGATCGTTGGCGACGACGCAGCCGAGTCATGCCGCGTCGCCGCGGCCAGGCAGCCGCGCCCGACGGCGTGCGGCCGCTATCCCGACCGCCTGTGCCAGCGTGAGCCCGGCCAGCACCCACCACCGCAGCGCACGCTCGGGTCGGGCGCGGAGTCCTCGGGCGGCCGCGTAGCCCGCCGTGGCAAGCGCGCCTGCGAGCGCAAGCGCGTAGGCGCTGCGGTGACCCCGGAAGAACGCCCCGGGGCCTCGCGCGGTCCTGTGGCTGCCGTCAGGTAGTCGCGGTGTGCCGATGAGCGGCAGCACCACGCGGACGAGCATGTCACCGGCGAGCACCGGGGCGAGTCCTTGCGCCAGAGGAGGGAGCGTCATCGCTGGCCGTTTCCAGCGCGTGCTGGTCGGCGTCCTGCCGCTCGTGGGTGCGGCGCTGGGCGGGTCTCGCCTCTGCACCAGCGCCTCTCAGCGCCCGTGCAGACGCTGTTGCACCGTCGCGACGATACAGGACCGAGCGGGTCCATCCTGCGAACAGCGGCGCGGCCCGGCCCGTTGGTCGCCTGGTGAGCAGGCCGAGCCCGACCACGAGGTACGTTCAGGCGACCTACCATCCGGGTGCGAGGGATAGGCGTCAGCCCCGCGAGCTACGGTTGTCACGGAGCATCTTCACGCCGCAGCAGGCGACGCAACCTGGTGGCGCTGCGCCGGCAGCTCCGACCGGTGCCCACACCGCAGGCGACCACGCGCGCGCCCCGTGCCCGGTGCTCGTCCGGCCGACCGACGGAGAGGGAAACCGATGAACCAGCCCGCCGCCGTGCGGGTGCAGGGCCTCGTCAAGCGGTTCGGCAAGACCGTGGCGCTCGATGGCGCGGACCTCGAGGTGGCCACCGGCACCGTCTACGGTCTCCTCGGACCCAACGGCGCCGGCAAGACCACCCTCGTGCGGGTGCTCGCGACGCTGCTGCGCCCCGACGCGGGCACCGCGGAGGTCTTCGGCCACGATGTCGCCACCCAGGCGTCCGCCGTGCGACAGCGGATCGCCCTCACCGGCCAGTTCGCCGCCGTCGACGAGCTGCTCACCGGCCGTGAGAACCTGCAGATGTTCGGCCGGCTGCTCGGTCTGGACGTCCGTGCGGCCGCCCGACGCGCCGACGAGCTGCTGGCGCGCTTCGAGCTGTCCGAGGCGGCCGGCCGTCACGCCCGCACGTACTCCGGCGGGATGCGGCGGCGCCTCGACCTCGCTTCGAGCCTGCTCGTGCGCCCGCAGCTGCTGTTCCTCGACGAGCCAACCACCGGCCTCGACCCGCACAGCCGGGTCACGATCTGGGACATCGTGCGTGACCTCGCCGAGGCCGGCGTCACGGTGCTGCTCACGACGCAGTACCTCGAGGAGGCCGACGCGCTCGCCGACCGCATCGCCGTCATCGACCACGGCAGGGTGATCGCCGAGGGCACGAGCGACGAGCTCAAGGACCACGTCGGCGGGCAGGTGCTCGAGGTGCGGCTCCGTTCGACTGCGGACCGGCCTGCGGCCGAGGCGGCGCTGCTGCGCCTCGACGGGACAGCGCCGCAGTTCGGTCGGGATCCGCTGCGCCTGTCCGTCCAGGTCGCCCATGACGGGCTGGGGCTGCTCACCAACGCGGCCGCAGCGCTGCGCGACGCCGGCGTGGCGCTGACCGACCTCGGCCTGCGACGGCCCACCCTCGACGACGTGTTCCTGCAGCTGACGGGCGCTCCGCCCGAGGACCCCCAACCGCGCGAGACCAGCGCGCACGCCGCAGGCCCCGACGGGTCGGCCGAGGCGCCCGCCGAGCACGACGCTCGCCACGTTCGACACAATCCAGGATGAGCGGGAGGAACCCATGACCACCCTCGCCCCACCTGCGCTGCCGGCGTGGCGGCGCATCGTCCGCGACGGCCTGCTGCTCACGGTCCGCAACCTGCGGCACTTCGTGCGCGAGCCGCACCTCGTCGTGTTCTCCACCGTGCAGCCGATCATGTTCGTGCTGCTGTTCTCGTTCGTGTTCGGCGGTGCGATCGGGCAGGCCCTCCCGCCCGGGCTGGACTACACGAGCTTCCTGCTGCCCGGCATCTTCGTGCAGGCGGTCGCGTTCCGCTCCACACAGACCGCGGTCGGCCTCGCCAACGACCTCGACAAGGGCGTGATCGACCGCTTCAAGTCGATGCCGATGGCGCGCTCGGCGGTGTTGCTGGGCCGCACCGCTGCCGACCTCATCCGCAGCGTCTTCGTCGTGCTGCTCATGGCCGGCGTGGGCTACCTCATCGGCTTCCGGTTCGTCACCGGCCCCCTGCAGGCCACCGCCGCCGTGCTGCTCGTCGCGTTGTTCGGCTTCGCCCTCAGCTGGGTGTTCGCCTTCGTCGCCCTGTACGTGCGCAACCCCGAGGCGGCGCAGTCCGCGGCGTTCGTCGCCGTGTTCCCGCTCGTGTTCGCGAGCTCGGCGTTCGTCCCCGTGGAGACGATGCCCGGCTGGCTGGCCACGATCACCGCCGTGAGCCCCGTGACGGTCACCGTCGACGCGGTGCGGGCCCTCGCCATCGGCGGACCGGTGCTGAGCCCGCTCCTGCAGTCGCTGGCCTGGATCGTCGCAGTCGTCGCGGTGTTCATGCCGTTGTCGGTGTGGCGCTACCGCCGCGTGGACTGACTGACCGAGTGCGAGCCGGAGCTGCTCACGCAGTCGCGCAGGTGTCACAGCCGGCCGTCATGTAGTTCATGCTCGCTCGCCGGACCCGTCGGCGCGCCCCTATTCGGCGGGCAGCAGCCGGTTGCCCGCCGCGACCCAGGCGTGCACGCCGCCGGTCAACACCCGCACGTCCTCGAAACCCAGGGCCACGAGGTGCTCGGCGACCTCGTGGGAGCGGTTGTCGGTGCGGCAGTACACGATGTAGGTGGCCGCCCGGTCGAGCGACCCGACCCGCACGGGGAACGTCGGCTCCTCGAGCGGCAGCAGCCGGGCCTGTGGCAGCACGCCTGCCGCCTGCTCCTCGCGGC